>SKLK01000025.1 GCA_007123265.1 Kiritimatiellia bacterium | reverse complement strand
TGGGCACGGACGTGCCGGAAACCCTGCATATCGACTATTACCCGCACGACACCCAGTCCTCCACCTATCGTTTGTATGAAGACGATGGTGAGAGCCGCGAATGCCTGAAGGGCCGGTTCGCCGAGACGACGTTGAGCGGTGAGCGCCGTGGGAATCAAATCCGTTTTCGCGTTGCCGCACCCAAAGGTACGTACCGGGGCATGCCCAAACGCCGAACGTTTGTGATCCGTTGCCGGGTGGATGCACATGAGCAGGTGCGCGGTGCCACGGTGCAGATCGGCCGGAAAGCCGCGGTGCCGGTTAAGACCAAGCGATCGCACAATGTGCTGGCCGCCACGCTAAAATCGCCGTGGAGCTTCGTCGAGGTGTTCGTGAAGACACCGAATCATGCCGTCAACCTCGTTCTAGAAATGAAATAGGCCAGCCACTTAAATGCAAAGGTGTAACGTGATGAAAAAATCATCGATCGCGGGTTTGGTTGTTGTCGCCAGTCTTTGGGTCTCGTGGGTGAGCGCCGATTTGCCCTTGCAACGCATCGCGGTGTTCAATAGCGGGGTGGCCTACTTTGAACACGCGGGTATGGTGACGGCAGATGCGGATATTCCGTTCACCTTTCGCGAGGAACAAATCAAGGACGTGATCAAGTCCATCTTTGCGTTGGATATGGACGGTGGCGCAGTGACCGGGATCATTTATGACGCGCTCGATCCGGTCCAGCGCTACTTACAATCGCTGCCGGTAGACGTATCGGATCATCCACCGGTTGCGACACTGCTCCAACGGTTGCGGGGTGTTGAGATTGCGGTCGAACTATCCGGGGAAGATGTGGAGGGCCGGGTCGTCGGGGTAGAAACCCGGTCGCAGGCGGAGTCCGGTGTGCGGGTGGAAGCGTCGTATTTGAATCTACGGACTGAAGCCGGGCTACGCTCGCTTCCGTTGTCGGCCGTTCGCGCGTGGCGTCTGTCTGATCCGGAGTTGGCGGATGCCTTGGAAGCGGCATTGGACCGGTTGGCCGGCAGTTTGGACCGTGACCGGAAGCAGGTGACGATCCAATTCCGGGGAAGCGGTACCCGCTCGGTGCACGTGGGCTATTTGTTGGAGGCCCCGGTCTGGAAGACCAGCTATCGGCTGGTCATGGACGGGGCGGCAGGTCAGTTGCAGGGGTGGGGACACCTCGAAAACGTGACCGATCAGGACTGGGATAAAGTCACACTGTCCCTGGTGTCCGGGCGGCCGCTGTCTTTCATTCAAGACCTGTATCAACCCCGTTACGTGCAACGACCTGTGATCGAGCCGACGGATCAGGACGCCGTGGCACCTCCCGAGGATCGCGGTATTATGCGGGCCCGGCGTCCCGCGCAAACGGCGATGCTGGCCAGTCCGGCCAGTCCGATGATGGATTTTGCCGCTGCGCCGCAATGGGGCCGGGCCGAGATCGCGGATCAGGCGATTGTGGCTGACGCGGCGGAGGCCGGCGAATTGGTGGTGTACACGGTTAAGGAACCGGTGCAAATCGCCCGGCAATCGGGCGCGATGCTGCCGATCCTGCAGGCGTCGGTGACGCTCGATCGCGTTTCCCTGTACAATGCCGAGACGCATCCGCGGCATCCATTGAATGCTGTGGCGCTGACCAACGCCACGGACACCCCGTGGATGGCTGGTCCCGTCACCATTGTTGATGAAGAATCCTATGCAGGAGAGGCGCGGTTGCCGGAGCTGCGTCCGCGTGAGTCGCGGATGCTGAGTTATGCGCTGGACCAGGCCATAACCGTGCAATCGGAGGCCGTCGCCGCGCCGGAACGGATTACCCGGATGCGGATTGATCAGGGGGTGTTGATCTCCACCCGCAGCTTGCGGCGGACCACGACCTACCACATCCGGCACAGCCGCGATCAGGCCCGTGACCTGATCATTGAACATCCGTACCGCGCCAACTGGGCATTGCTGCAGCCGGATACTGCACCGGACCGAAGCGAGTCGCACTGGCGATTTCGCGTGTCGCTGCCGGCCGATGACTCGTTCACCTGGCCGGTCGTTGAGGAGCGGATTACGGAGCAAACGGTCCGGATCGGATCGCTTGACGATCAGCGGATCGCTTTCTTTTTGCAGCAACGGAGCATCAGTGATAGCTTGCAGCAGACGTTGGCTGAGTTGAGTCAACGACGGCGGGCGCTGCACGCGCAGCAGCAGCGCGTGCGTGATTTGGAACAGCAGGTCGGCGATGCGGCGGCCTTGCAGGCGGAATTGCGGGAAAACATGCAGGCGGTTCCTTCCACCTCGGCGTCGTTTTCGGGCTGGGAGCGTGAGCTGGTCGAACAAAGTCGCGTCCATCGCCGGTTGACCGGCGAGTGGCAGGCGGCCCGGGCGAAGCGGGCGGAAATGGAAGCGGACCTTGAGGCGTGGATGACGTCACTGAC
Organism: Kiritimatiellia bacterium; assembly: GCA_007123265.1. Lineage (GTDB taxonomy): Bacteria > Verrucomicrobiota > Kiritimatiellia > SLAD01 > SLAD01 > SLAD01. Next base: position 17,258 of record SKLK01000025.1, on the reverse strand, counting down.
GTTGGAATAAAGGACGGTAAAGGATGGGCGTACGCGAAGAACAACGTAAATTAAAGCGGCAAGGCAAAAATGCGCCTCCGCCGCCGAAGGTGGATTGGTGGCGACGGCCAACGGTCGGCAACATTTTGGTTATTGGAGCGGCGATTAGCCTTCAGTTCACCATCATCCTGTTGCCGCTGGTCGGACCGGCGGGGTCGGTTGCCCCGCATGCGCTGCAAAACAAGCTCGCGTGGCACGCCGTTCTACTCACCTGCATCGCATTGGGCCTACTGGCGACGTTCTCGAAATTGGGGCGCCGCAAAGAGGATCAAAGTCGATTCCCGTTTCTTTCGGTGCTGATTGTCGGTATCGGGGTGCTGCTCCTGATCCTGCAAGCGACCGGCGCCCTGCGCATCTAAGTGGATTTCGGACGAACGTTATTCGAGTTGGGCGGCTTGCTCATACGCCGCCAAGGTTTGGCGGGCGGTTTGCGTCCACGAAAATTCCGCAGCCTGTTGCAAGCCCTTCTCACGCATTGTTGCGGCCTGGGCCGGGTCGCTGAGGATGGCGCAGATAGCGTCGGCGAGCTGCGCCGTGTCCAATGGGTCGATTAGCCGCGCCGCGTCGCCGGCGACTTCGGGTAGCGACGCGCGGTTGCTGCAAATGACCGGGGTGCCGCTGGCCATGGCTTCGATCACCGGCATGCCGAATCCTTCATACAGCGAAGGCAGCACAAAAATATCCGCCTGTTGATAGGCCTGCACCAGCTCCTCATCACTCACGTAGCCCGGCCAATCGATATGCGGAGCAAGCCGATGCCGGGCGATCAGGTCCTCCACTTCGGTGTACTGCGGATTGCGCGGGCCGATTAATCGCAGCCGCACCGGGAACGGGACCCGCGTACGCATCTTCACAAAGGCGTTGATTAAGCCGGTGACGTTCTTGTAGGGATCCATGCGGCCCACATACAAAATGACCTTTTCGCCATGTTCGACGGGTGGGGCGGGGGTGAACCGGGTGTCCACGCCTGCGGGAATGGTAACCATGGCCGGCGCCTTCCGGATCCCGCGCAGCATGTGCTCGGTGATATCCTGTTGCGAGGCGCTACTGATGGTGATGATTAGGTCGGCGCGCTGGCCGACCTCGCGCATGACTCGCCGGAAGACGGGATGCAGCCGTGTCTTCCACGCCCGCGGCGTGTATTCGGGGAAAAGCAATGGAATTAAATCATAGATCGTCACCACGCAGGCGGTTGGTCCGCGTCGGTGCCGTGGAAAGGCGCGGAAGGGCAGCATAAAATTGGTGGCGTGAAACACGTCCAACGCATGGGCCCGAATCAAGCGTGGCATACGCCATTGGGTGATCAAGGAGAACGGGCCGTCAGGGACCATGACCGCGGAAAATTGAGGGTGTGCCGCCAGGTCGCAGTGGGCCCAAGTCCGTTCTTGAACCCGTGCATCGTGAAAGTAGACATAGAATTCGTGTGCACTGTTTTCGAGCGCCACGTATCGGATCAACTCTTGCGTGTAGGCGCCAATCCCCGACAGTTCCCAGCCAATCCAGCGCGCATCAATGCCGATTCTCATGCGCCCACCTGTTGAATCAAGGTCCAGGTCTTCCGCGCCGTTTCCGCCCAGGAAAACGTGGCCGCATGACGGAGGCCGGCGGTTTGGTACTGTTCGCGATGCTTCTGATCCGTCAGCAGGCGCGTGGTGGCCGTGACCCACGCCTCACTATCGAATTCAGGAATCAGATCCGCTGCCGCCCCCAACACCTCCGGCAAGGAGCCGCCGCAGGAGGCCACGACCGGAGTGCCGCATTTCATGGCCTCAAGCGGTGGGAAGCCAAAACCTTCATACAACGACGGAAACAAAAAGCAGTCCGCGCCGGCGTACAGGGCGGGTAACCATTGCTCGTCCACATATTCCAGATAACGGATGCGCTCGCGTTGCGGGGATTGCTGCATGCGAGCCAGGATCGGCTCATACGACCAGCCCTTCATGCCTGCGATCACCAAGTCGCCATCGAACGCGGTCAATTGCTCAAACACCTCGATCAGGAACGGGATATTCTTGCGCGGCTCCAGCGTGCCGACAAAGAGCAGATACGGTCGCTCCAAGTCATACTGTTTTCGCATCCGCGCAATGGTGTCCGGCTCGGGGCGTCGCATGTTTTCGGTTAAACCCAAATGCACGGCGCGGACTTTCTCTGGCGCCACGTCGAGGTGGGCGCAGATGTCGTCCGCTGAGGCTTGTGACACGGTTAGAATCAAGTCGGCTCGCTTTACCGTGTACGGCATTTGCGCCTTTAGATAGTTCAGGTTTTTGCGTTCGGTGGTCTCGGGTAGGTTCAGAAACGACGCGTCATGAATCGTCACCACGGCCTTGCCCTTCACCAGCGGCGGGACAACAAAGTTCGGGAATAGAAATACATCCGCTGCCCCCGCCAACCAATCGAAGGGCGGAAAATGCGCGGTCTTCCATGCGCGTTGCACCAAACGACCCGGGCACCAGGTCAGGCGCTTGAACGTGGCTCCGGAAACGGGGAAGGGCGGACCTTGCCGCTTGAAGTCGAAAAAGAATAGCCGCAGCTGATCGCCTGGTTCGGTCAACTGACCGAACGCTTCCACCAGACATTTGGTGTAACGGCCAACGCCGGCGCGCTGGACGACGGCGGACTGTATGTCTACACACAAATTCACCGGTCGGCGGACTCCGGCGAAGAAGGCGCGCACGACAACTCATGCCTACCGGAGAGGACACGATCCGGTTCAATCCGGGCGGCCTGCGCATGGGGGTTAACCAGGTGCACCTCGCCTTCACAGCGGACACCGGCTGCGAAATAGACATCGCCTTCGACCACCAGACGGCGACACGCTTTCAGCGAGGGGATACCTGCCTGAAAGCGCGCCTCAAAGGCATCGATCAACTTGTAATGAGCGGGATCAAGCTGAATATCGATCGGCGCTTCATCGGCGACGGTCGGGACGACGTGACTACGTTCGTCCAAGGCAAACCGGTCGGAGCGCAGGGCCAATAGGTCGTCCGTGGTCTTCACCGGCGCAAACCGGGTGCGGGGCACATCGACCGCCAATGCCCCGGGGATCGAGGCCAAAGCCGAACCCATGGCTGTTTCCAATTGTATCACCGCCGGGGAATCCGGATCACGCGGGTCCAAGGTCTTACGGTTAACCAATACGGGCAGCGTCATAATACCATCCGTCGCCTCAAGATGCTGCGCCAACGCGTCTAAATCAATCCACAGGTTGTTGGTGTTGAAGAAGCGGTACCGATCAATGTCTTGAAACGAGTCCTTTTCCTCCGGCGGGCATTGCGCGGATTCGCGCAGCAGATAGCCGCCGTCGGGTTGTTGCGCCAGGTGGCCACCTTTCCGGTCAGCCGCCGTGCGCCGGGTCGCTTCCATGATGAATGGTGTTTGTTCATCGACCATAAATCCGAGGATGCGTCGATCCAGTACGGCGCCAAGGTTGTCGGCATTGGAAACGAACGCATAGCGGAATCCCGCGTCCAACAACTGCTGGAGCAGGCCGGTCGTTTGCAGGCATACATAAATATCCCCGTGTCCGGGCGGGCACCAGGCCAAATCCGGTTGGTCCGGATGATCGGCTGGCGCGCCGGTTGCCTCAAGCAACTTGGGCACCCGGTGTTGGAGGAAGTCGATGGGAATCTCGCCTTGGCCCTCTTGCACATCGGGATAGCGTTCCAGTACCGTCGCCGTGTCCTCACGGGTCGAAAAGCTGTTCATGAAAATCAGCGGCGTGGCGGTGTCCGCCGACTTCCGGATGTGCAGGATTTGCTTCGCAATAATATCCAAAAAGCAATCGGACGCCTTCACGGTCAACAGCGATTTGGCCCGGTTCAGCCCCATGCTGGTGCCGAGACCGCCGTTTAGCTTGATCATCACGGTTTGGGCGAGGGCCTTTTCCCCGGCTGCTTCATGGCGTTCCAGCTCGGCCCAGGTGGGCAGCGCCGGGATCGGCCGAATGTCGGCGTCACGAATCCACGTCGTTTCGGAGGCATAGAGGCGGTCGTAGGCGTACTCGAATTGCCGGATCAGGAGATCGGGCGCATCATCTTGTTCAAGGCGTTCGCGTACGCTGGGAAAATCAGGTTTGGATGAATTACTCATGGGACCTAGTTTGGCAAGCTCCAGCGAATCTAGCAAGGGTTCTGTTCGATCTTGTCAGGTAAAGCCCGGCCTGCTAGGGTCCGCGTATGAGTGTGCAGTGGTACCTTAAAAAAGCGGATGGCGCGGTCTATGGTCCGGTCGCGCTGGAGGACCTGAAGCATTGGGCAATCGATGGCCGGGTGGACCCGGATGATCAGTTGTCGGACGATCAAATCCACTGGTCCCCGGCCCCGCAACTGGCCGCTCTTGAAATGGATTGCCTGCTTCGGTTACCGGACGGACAACAGTACGGGCCTGTGCACCGAAACCTTTTGCGGGAGTTCATTCTGGAAGGGGAAATCGGGCCCACCCAGTTGGTTTTCGACCAACAAACCCAACGCGAAGAGGCCGCCGCGATCATTGCCTTGCGCGCCGATGCCCCGCCGCCAGCACCGGAGGTTGACGAAGCGGCGATTGAATCACGTCTTCGACATACCCTGGAAGCCGAGTGGGCCGCGGTGCAGGAACAGCATGCGCAGGTGTTGCAGGAAATGGAACGGCGACATAGCGAACACGTGCATTCGCTCAGCGTCGCCTTGGAGACGGCGCAACGCGAGCAGCAAAAGCTGGTTGAACAAGCCGCGACACGTCAGGCGGAAATTGACCAGCTTTACGCCGATTTGGATCAGGCCCAGCGTGCATTGGAGGAAGCTCAGGCCGGCGATCGGGCCGAAGAAGCTGGCCTTGCCACCTTGCGCCAGGAATTGGAGCAGCAGCGGGCCGAGCAGGCGCGGCTGGAAGAGGCGCTTGTCGCCGCCCAGCAAGTGCAGGCCCAAACCCATGCGGCCTTGGTGAAAGAACAAGCAGCGCGTGAGGACATCCAGACGCGCGAGAACGCCTTGGCTGATGCCGAAGCCGAAGCAGCGCGGTTACAGGAAGCCCTGGATCAGGCACAGGCGCAGGTTCGACAGTTGGAGGGGGAACTGGATCAGCAACCGCCGCCTGCACCCGCCATCGACATAGCGGCGGAAGTGGCGGCTGCGACGGCGCAGTTGGAGCGGGAATTTGCTGATTTCAGGGCCGCCGCCGCCAAGCGCGAGCAGCAATTGAAGGCGCGGTTGAAGCAATTTGAAGACGACCTGAGTGCGACCGTTGAGTCGGCGCTGCGGGCCAAGGCCGAAGCGACGCACGCGGCCAGGCCGGGCAGCGGGTCGGGTGATGCCTTTAAGCGCGAGGCGCTGTTCTCCATGCGGGAGCAGGTTCGGTATTCCAGTGCCCGTGCCGCGCACAACCCGCGGACGTCTGCCCAGCGCGCCGCGTTGGTATTGAAATATTCGCCCCAACCGGCGAAGGCGTTGCCGAAGAAGAAACGGCGTCCGGCACCATGAGGGACGTGGCAGGAAACCAATATGAATCGATCGTTTCGTAAACGGGAGTCGGTGGTCCAGCGACAGTACTGGCTGATGAAAAGTGAGCCGGATGTGTATGCCATTGAGGATTTAAGACGCGATGGGCGTACCTCATGGGACGGGGTACGCAATTACCAAGCCCGCAATTTCATGCGCGATGATATGCGCGAGGGGGATTTGGTGCTCTTCTATCATTCCAATGCCCGGCCACCGGGTGTGGCCGGTTTGGCTCGCGTCTGCGCGGCAGCGCACCCGGACATCACGGCATTGGACCCGGCCAGCGACTATCACGATCCCAAGGCCACGGCGGAAGATCCCATTTGGATGTGTGTGGATGTCGAATTTATCTCGGTATTCAAGGCCTTTGTTTCCTTGGACGACCTAAAAGCGGAGCCCGCGCTCGCGGACATGTTGGTTGTGCAACGCGGGACCCGATTGTCGGTCCAACCTGTGGAACGCGATCATTTTGAGCAGGTAGTTGCGATGGGAAACCCGCGTGATGCCTCGCCTTCCCAATCATCCACCCGCGCAACGGAAAGGAAATCAGCATGAGTGAGATCAATTTTGATTGCCCGCATTGCCAACAGAATCTGGATGCGCCGGAAGACATGGCCGGCTGGACGATCGAATGTCCGAGCTGCGGCGAAAAGATCAAGATCCCGATCCCGCCCGGCGTTGAATCCTCCGCACCCGTTCCCGCACCGGATGAAAAGGCCACCACGGGTATCATTGAGGATCCCAATGCCGACAACGCCCAAAAGGAGTCAACCGTACGTATTGATATTCCGGAGGAGTATCGGCGCCCCGAACCCAGTCAACGGATCGTCCGGATTAAGCGGCTCAAGAAATAGGCGTGGACCAAGGCTGACTTCATGCTCAATCGAAACCTTGTCGCAAGCTCCATCGCGAGCTTGGTCAAGGTGTTAGGGACAGAGAAACTGTGGTGCTTGGCTCGAGCCGGTCTGCTCTGAATTCGATAAACGGGCCCGGTGTAACCCCAAACATTGAATATCGGGCTTGATTAATTGGGTTTCATAGCGGAACGTTGCGTCAAATTGAGTCGAGGCGCGCGAAAAAGGCGTGCCGTTATGGGTGTAGAGCGATGGGTATGGAGCAAGAACCTCAAAAACAACAACCGGGCGGTGGCGAGCCACAACGTTTTCCTGTGCGGGGACTAGCGATGTGGTTGTTACTGTTGGCCATGACCTTGACCATGTTTCAGGTGTTCAAGTCGGGTCAGGACAGTGAAAAGCGAATCCCGTATCACCCCGAATTCGTCGATTTGGTCAAACAGCGCGAAGTGCAGCGGGCCGAGATTGTGCTGGAAGTGTCAGGGCAGCAATATGTCCAAGGAACCCTGCGCGATACCGATGCCCAAGGTCGGCCCCGCCGCTTCCGTGTGGATGTGCCATTCAGCGATGGGCTGACGGATCTTTTGGTGGAACACGGCATCCCGTTCGAGTACAAGCCCCAGAATCCGTACATTTGGTCCTTGATCTCCGGTGTCATTCCCTTCTTGTTGATTATCGGTCTGCTTTACTTTTTCTTCTTCCGTCAAATGCGGATGGCCGGCAAAGGGGCGATGAGCTTTGGCAAGAGCCGGGCCCGCTTGCTGACGCGCGACAAGAACAAGATCACCTTTGGCCAGGTAGCAGGGATCGAAGAGGCCAAGGACGAGGTGCAGGAAATTATCGAGTTTCTGAAAGACCCGAAACGGTTTCAAAAGTTGGGCGGACGCATTCCCAAAGGGGTATTACTGGTCGGACCACCGGGCACCGGGAAGACCTTGCTGGCCAAGGCCATTGCCGGGGAAGCGGAAGTACCGTTCTTCAGCATCAGCGGGTCCGACTTCGTGGAAATGTTTGTCGGCGTGGGGGCTTCGCGCGTTCGCGATATGTTCGAGCAAGGCAAGAAGAATGCGCCCTGCATCATCTTTATCGATGAAATCGACGCCGTGGGGCGCAGTCGATTCAGCGGCATCGGCGGTGGCCACGATGAGCGTGAACAGACACTCAACGCCCTGCTGGTTGAAATGGACGGATTCGACACGCAGGAAGGGGTCATTATTATTGCCGCGACCAACCGTCCGGACGTGTTGGACTCGGCCTTGTTGCGACCCGGCCGCTTTGACCGGCAAATCATGATTGATTTGCCGACACTCGAAGGTCGAACGGCAATCTTGAAGATTCACTCGAAAAAAGTCCGTTTGGAGGATGATCTGGATTTCCGTCGGGTCGCGCGTGGGACCCCCGGATTTTCCGGTGCGGATTTGGCCAATTTGATTAATGAAGCCGCATTGTTGGCAGCTCGTGAAAATGCCGACCGGGTCGGCATGTCCCACTTGGAGGAGGCTCGCGACAAAGTCCGTTGGGGCCGGGAACGACGCAGCCGGATCATGGACGACAATGAAAAGGAACTAACGGCCTATCACGAGGCGGGCCATGCCTTGGCGATGTTGTTTTCAGAGGGCAGCGAACCGTTGCACAAGGTGACCATCATTCCCCGCGGTCAGTCGCTTGGATCCACCATGCAGTTGCCTGAAAAGGACCGGTACACGGAGAGCCAACGCAAATTGCTTTCAATGCTCAACGGAATCATGGGTGGCCGTGCGGCAGAGGAAATCGTTTTCGGCGACATTACAACGGGCGCCTACAGTGATCTTAAACAAGCCACGCGCATCGCCCGCATGATGGTGTGCGAATGGGGCATGAGCCCGTTACTTGGGCCGCAGAGCTTCGGGAACCGGGAGGAAACGCTGTTTCTCGGTCGGGAAGTGAATCGCAACTACGAGTACAGTGAGGAAACGGCCCGGAAAATTGATGAGGAAGTGAGCCGGTTAATCACGGAAGCGTATGATCACACGCTGGAATTGCTCAAGAAACATCGCAAGGAGCTGGATCTGGTGGCGCAGTATCTGTTGGAGCGCGAGACGCTGGATGGTCGCGATGTAAAAGAATTGGTTGATCACGGACGGTTGCTGGACGAAGTGGAGCGGGCGGAGTCCGATGCGAAGGACGGACAAGCCGATGACGCGCAGGACGCCAAGGCCAAGGCGAAGGCGAAGAAAGAGCCTGTGCCCCCCCCCTTGCCGGCGCCGGAAACGGGTCCCTCTGTGGCGTGAATGGCGCCATGTCAGCGTCACGGCCCGAACCGTTTATTTGGCACTGTCGTGACGCCCGCCTTGAACTGGGACACCATACCCGGGTCATGGGGATTCTCAACCTAACGCCCGACTCTTTTTATGAAGGTAGCCGCTTGAGCTCGGTGGATCAGGCGGTGGACCGCGCCGGGCGTATGATTGCCGAGGGTGCCGACCTGATTGATATCGGCGGTGAATCCAGCCGCCCGGGTGCGGAGCCGGTATCCGTTGATGAAGAGTTGAGCCGGGTCATCCCCGTTGTGGAGGCATTGGCGGCTGCCACATCGACCTTAATTTCGGTCGATACGACGAAGAGTGCCGTTGCGCGCGCTGCGTTGGCGGCGGGCGCCCACATTATTAATGACATCAGCGCCGGGCGCGCCGACCCGGCGATCGTTGACGTCGTACGCGAATTCGAGGCGGGCATGGTGCTGATGCATATGCAAGGGACGCCGCGCACGATGCAGGATCAACCGGTCTACGATGATGTGGTGGCGGAAGTGGGCGCGTTCCTGGCGCAGCAGACCGCTGCGGCGCAAGCGGCCGGACTGGATCGAAGGTCGCTGGTTTGGGATCCCGGCATTGGGTTCGGCAAGGACTTTAATCACAATTGGACGCTCGTACGTCAGCTATCCAAACTGACGACATCGGGGTATCCGTTGCTGGTGGGCCTTTCGCGTAAACGGTTTCTTGGCAGCTTGTGCAATCGCCCCGTAACGGATCGGTTAGCGGCCAGTCTGGCGGCGGCGGTACTGGCCATTCAGTCGGGCGCCGCCATAATTCGTGTGCACGACGTAAAGGAGTCTTGCGATGCCGCACGGGTTGCGGATAGAATCCGTCTCGACTCGATCAACGACGGAGACTGAATCAGATGCGACCATGGCTTGAACAACTACATCTGCCGGGCCTAGCCGGTGTGGTGGAAATTGTGGTTTTGGCCATCGTCTTCTACTATTTGATCGGCTTTTTTCGGGGCACCCGTGGTGCGGCCGTGCTCTCGGGTTTGGTCTTGTTGCTGGTCTTGCTGCTGGTCCTGACGCAATGGTTCAACCTGAACACGCTGAGCTGGGTGATCCAGCGGTTCTCGGTTTATTTAGCCGTTGCGTTTGTGGTCATCTTTCAGCCGGAGATCCGGCGTGCCTTGGCCGAGCTTGGCAAACAATCCGTCTTCAACGCGTCGGCCGGTCAACGGGAAGTGGTCGAGGACATCGTCACTGCGGTTAGTGAGCTGGCAAATCAAAAGATTGGGGCCTTGATAGCGATTGAGCGCGAAATCGGCATGCGCCACATTCAGGAGTCCGGTACGCGGATTGACAGCCATGTCTCGCCGGAACTATTGACCTCCATTTTCTTTCCGCATACCCCTTTGCACGATGGTGGCGTGATTATTCGGGGCGACCGGATCGTGTCGGCCGGCTGCGTCTTTCCGTTGTCCCAGCGGTTGGAGTTGAGCCGGTCGCTGGGCACGCGGCACCGGGCCGCCATTGGCTTGACGGAGGAAACGGATGCGGTGGTCATCGTCGTGTCCGAGGAGACCGGAACCATTTCGGTTGCCTATCGTGGCCGCTTGAGCCGGGGCATTGAGGAGGAACGCTTGCGACGGATCATCGGCTCCATTTTATCCCGTTCCCGACCGGTCGCCCAGTCGCGCTGGCAGCGGGTAAAGGACGTATTGGATTTGACGCCCGCCGGCGTCGCAAAAACGGAAGCGGTCTTGAGGGAGTTGGCGGAAGACCATGATCGATAGAATTAAATTGTGGATTCGGGGCTGGGGGCATGACAAGGGCACGAAGCTGGTGGCGCTCGTGCTTGCGACCATTACCTGGTACGCGATTCAGCCGGCCATTAGCTTTGAAAGCACGCTCAGCGATATTCCGGTCCGCGTCTTGATGGACGCCGGCTGGGCGGTGCTGGAGCAATCGGCCAGCGCGGCGGATGTGCATTTTCGGGGGTCGCGGGAAGGTGTCCGTTATCTGGATCAAGAGCAATTGGAGATCGTTGTGGATGCGCGGGGACTGGCCTACGCCGACTCCATCAGCCTGCCACTGGAACTTCGATCGGTGCGTTCGCCACCCGGCGTGCGCCCGATCCATATTCGTCCAGCCGAGGTGACCTTATCGATTGATCAGGAGGACGATGTGGAGCTGCCGGTGCGTGTGGTGATTCAAGGCAATCCGCCGGAAGGGTATGAAGTGGAAAGTTTCCGCGCTGTGCCGGAGCGCGTCACCGTTAGCGGGCCTCGGCAACGCCTTGGCACGATCGATGCGATTCGAACCGTGCCGATTGATATGGAGGGCCGATTGCAGTCCTTTAAGTTGCGGGTCGGCTTGGTCGCACCCAGTCGGGCGTGGACCGCGCGGATGGAGCCGGAACGGGTTGAGGTGGAGATCGATCTGGTCGAGCGATCCAGCACCTTGGCCCTCGACGATGTGCGGGTGTACGCGTTGTTTGGAGCCGAGATCGCGCCGGCGGTCCAGTTGCACCCCACGCATGCACAGGTGAAGCTGGTGGGACGATTGGATCTATTGGATGAATTGACGCGCCGCGATATCCGCCTTTATGTCGACGTTTCCGGCATGCGCCCCGGTGAGCGCCAGTCTTTGCCGATCTTGGCTCATTTGCCGAACCGGGTCCGGCTTGATCAAGTCCAACCGGACAATGTGCTTGTGACGCTTGCCACAACACCATCGGAGTCTGAGCATGAGGAGTAGAAGGCTTAGCTGGGCGGGGCTGATGCTGGCCATCGGACTGCTGGGCGGTACCGGGCCAACGGAGGCGCAGGAGGCCCCCGTGATTACCGACCAGGTCTATCATCGCGGGGTGGACTCGGCCTTCGCGTTATTTGCTGCCGGTGATCACACCGAAGCCGAGCGCCGGTTCCGACTGTTGATTCGACATCGCCCGCAGGAGCGTCGGGCGCTATTTGGCCTGGCCACGATTATGGCGGAAATGCACCGGTACGAAGAAGCGATCGACATCTTCGAGCAGTTGGTCGAGACCTCGGACAGGGACCATGGTTCGCTTAACAACTTGGCGTGGATTTATGCGGCGGCGGAGGATCATCGGCTGCGGGACGGCCAGCGCGCCATTGACCTTGCGCAAGAGTCCCTGCTGCTGGAACCGCGGCAGTATTACACGTGGCATACCTTGGCCAATGCCTATCATATTATGGGGCGTTATCTAGATGCATTGCGGGCACTGGAAGAGGCCATTCGCTATGCCCGCCGCGCGGAGGTCGATGCCACCCTGCTGCGGCGATACGAGCGACTTAGGGAGCGCATCCAGTTGGCGCACAGGATCGAGAGAGGCTTCGAACGCGCACCGGACCGGCGCCAGCTGGGATTGATCGTCGCCATGCCGGACGAAGACCTTTAACTGGGAACAGCGAAGGGGGCTATTCGGTAGGGGGCGTAGGATAACGGTTGTTGAGGGCGTTCCGGACAATCTCTTTCGTGTCGTCCGGAAAGTCCTTTTTCAACATCCATTCCAGGTAACCCGGTTCGTTCAGCACCAATTCCCTCAGAGGGCGTCCCTGCTTTTGGCCAAAATTGAGCACGACCTGGCCGTCCAACCAACGGAATTTGCCCGTTTCATCCACCCAGGTGGGATCCCGCGGATTGCATAGGGCCGCCAGCTTGTCCATATCGTGTGGCAAGTCCTCGTAGCGCTCGATTTGGGCGTCCAGTACGCTCACCGTCGCAATGACATCCGCCATCGCGCCGTGTGCATCCGGATGGGATTCCCCGCAGTAGAAGGCGAGGGCCGCCGTCAAATCGCGGGGTTCCTTGAGGTGAAAGATGCGCTGGGCATCAATCAACCGTCGGCCCTCCAAGCTAAAGGGGACGCCGGCCCGGGCAAATTCCTCCATCAGCATCGGCGCGTCGAAGCGGACGATGTTAAAGCCCGCTAAATCGCATCCGGTCAGTAGCGTAACCACGTCGGGCGCGACCTCTTTGAAGGATGGTGCCGCCACCACGTCGGCGTCGGTGATGCCGTGAACCGCAGTCGATTCGGCCGGGATCGGAATACCGGGATGCACCCGGAACGTATGCGCGTCCTGATCACCGGAGGGGTGAATCCGGATAATGGCTAAGTCAATAATGCGATCAGTCTTCCGGTTGAGGCCAGTGGACTCAATATCGAAAACCGCCAACGGTCGGTCTAGAAGGGTATGAATCATGCGCGACAATAGATCGAATCAGCGTTCGAATCAACCCGGGATTGGTATTCATGCGGGGCGGGTTGTTAGTTTCGATAAATGAACGCGACCGCACTGATTCGTGTCGATTTAGGTCAAAGTGAAACAAAGATGAAAGGAAAGAGAATGAAAAAGACAATAGCAATTATGATAGGAGCAGTGGTTGGACTGTCAGGGATAACTCATGTGCAAGCCCACGAACACGGGGGCGAGGCGTATTCCGCCGAGGCCGTAACATTTGAATTGGATGCCGCGCATTCGTTGGTTGGATTCTCCATCCGACATCTGGGTTTGGCCAACATTCGCGGCCTGTTCCATGACTACGCGGCGACGATTCGCATGGTGGACCACGATATTACCACGTTGTCGGTCAAAGCGAAGGTCCATATGGCTAGTGTGGACACGGCCAATCAACAGCGGGATGATCACCTGCGCAGCCCGGATTATCTGGAGGTGGAGACGTATCCCCACATGACGTTCAAGAGCAGCGGTGTGGTTGCGCATGGTGATGGGCATGCCCTGGTCGGCGATCTCACGATTAAAGGGATCACCCGCGAAGTCACACTGCCTGTGACGATGGCTGGACCGGTCGAGGACGCGTGGGGTAATACCAAGATGGGTTTCGAATTCGGGGGATCAGTCAATCGCCACGATTTCGGTGTCGCCAATGATTCCGTGGCCGATCGCGCCTTGGGCAATCAGATCCGGTTCGATATTCAGGTGCAGGTAGTCAAGCCCTAGCCAAACCGGTTTCGAGCATGGACCCGCGCTTCGGCTTTGACCGCGTCGAGCAGTAAGCGTATAGAGGCGGCATGAGCAGATGGGTGATTCGTGCCGCCTCGCGGTCCGATCTTTTTGACGTGGAAAAAATTGAGCGGTGTTGTTTTGCCGCACCCCGCCGCAGCAGTCGACGGGCGTTGCGACATAGCTTGACCAGTCCGCACCAGCACGTGTGGGTTGCCGAGTCCCGCGCCTTGGGCAAGCGGGAGATGGCAGGGGTCCTGATTCTGCGCCGCCACCCCCTTTCGCTTCGTATTTTTTCATTGGCCGTCCTGCCTGCCTACCGCGGCCATGGCATCGGACGGGCCCTCCTCCTGCGGGCCCTGCGGGAGGCGCGACGCCAGCGCAGGCGCTATGTCACGCTGGAGGCCGACCTGCGGGATGCCTCCCTGATTCGCTGGTACGCAAACGTTGGCTTTGAAAAGACCCGGCGACTTCTGGATTACTATGCCCCGGGCCGTCATGCGTGGCGCATGCGCTGCAGGTTGCCGGTACGGAAGTAGGAAGCCCCAAATGCCGATACAAAATGTGATTGTTTTGAATCAGCCGGCGCATTGGCGGTTTGACGTCGGGGACGTGGAAGTCACGTCCGCCAAGGCCTACCTGACCGAGCGGCGGTATGCTGAAATGAAGCATGCGCGCGTCTTCAATCTATGCCGCTCCTACCGCTATCAGTCTGTTGGCTACTATGTTTCCTTGTTGGCGGCCGCACGGGGGCACCGCCCGATACCGACGGTGGCCACCATGCAGGATTTCCGCTCCCAAACGATCATTCGCACAATTGCCGAGGACGTGGATGCGCGGATTCAGAAGGGGTTGGCATCGGTTGAAGGCCGGTCGTTTACGTTGTATATCTATTTCGGCCAGTCGATTCACCCGCCGCATCAGGATATCGCACGAGCCCTATACAACCTTTTTCAGGCGCCGTTGCTGAAGGTGCAATTCGCGTTGACCACAAAATGGTTGATCCAGCAGATCAGTCCGCTTTCGCTGGCGCTTATTCCGGAGGCCGATCAAGCGCACCTGCCGAGGCTGGCTGCAGTGTACTTCGCCCGCAAGCGCTTTCATCCCCCGCGTATTCAGCAATACGATTACGATCTGGGCATTCTAATAAATCCGCAGGAGGCCAACCCGCCATCGTGCAAGCGGGCCTTGAAAAAATTCGCCGAGGCGGCGGAAAAATTGAACATCGAAGTCGAGTGGGTCACGCGGGACGACTACAACCGGCTGAGCGAATTCGACGCCCTGTTTATTCGGGAAACCACCGCCGTGAATCACCATACCTATCTCTTTTCCCGCCGTGCTCATGCGGAAGGTCTGGTTGTGATTGACGATCCCTGGTCGATCCTGCGCTGCGCGAACAAGGTCTATTTGGCCGAACGGCTGGCGCTGGCGAAGCTGCCCGCACCGAAAACGACAATCCTGCAACGGGACGCGTTGAAGCAGGCACCGGAAGCGCTGGGCATTGATTTCCCATGTGTGATTAAGCAGCCGGACAGCGCCTTTTCGCACGGGGTCGTCCTTGCCGAGGATCCCACATCGTGGCGACGGGAATTGGCGGCGCTGTTCGAGAAGTCCGATCTGTTAATTGCGCAGGAATTTATGGCCTCGCCTTTTGACTGGCGTGTGGGGGTCATGGATGGTCGCCCGCTGTATGTGTGCCGGTACTATATGGCCAAAGGCCACTGGCAGATCTGTAATTGGAGCCGCAGCCGCGACGACCAGCGGTTCGGAAAGGACGAGTCCGTTCCGGTCGACCACGCGCCTCCGGCGGTGGTCCAAACCGCCGTCCGGGCCGCTAACCTGATTGGCGACGGCCTGTACGGGGTCGACCTCAAAGAGATAGACGGAAAGCTCTATGTGATCGAAATCAACGACAATCCCAGTATCGATGCGGGTGTGGAGGATGCGGTCTTGAAGGATGAATTGTATCTGACGATTATGCGGTCGATTTTGCGGCGTATTGAAGGGTAATTGCGTGTCCTCCCCATCGAACGAGCCACGACGTTGATTCCATCTGGTCGAGCCCGTATAGTCGCGCCATGAGCAATCCGGTCCCGTTTAAAATTCAGTCTTCGTTTTCCCCCACCGGCGATCAGCCGGAGGCGATTCGAGGCATTCTGGATCGGTTCGCGCAAGGCCATCGCTACGTGGCCTTGGAAGGGGTAACCGGGTCCGGCAAGACCTTTACCATGGCGAATGTGATTGAGGCGGTGCAGAAGCCGACCTTGGTCATCTCCCATAACAAGACCCTCGCCGCTCAATTGTACGCCGAGTTAAAAGGATTTTTCCCGGACAACGCCGTCGAGTATTTTATCAGCTACTACGACTATTATCAGCCCGAGGCCTACATCCCGCAAACGGATACCTTTATCGAGAAGGACGCCTCGATTAATGAAGAGATTGAGCGGTTGCGGCTGGCGGCGACGGATGCATTGCTGAACCGGGAGGATGTGATCATCGTGGCGTCCGTGTCCTGCATCTACGGGTTGGGTTCGCCGGAGGATTACCGTCAAATGGTTGTTGGCGTGGAGGTGGGGGCCAGCTTGGATCGCGATGCCTTGTTACAGAAGCTCGTCGATATTCAATACAGCCGCAACGATGTGGAACAGGCCCCGGGCACCTTCCGGGTGCGCGGCGACACCCTGGATATCTATCCCTCCTATGCCAAGGCGGCGATTCGCATCGATTTCTTTGGCGATGAGATCGAACGGATACGGCGGGTGGAGCCATTGACCGGCCACGTGGAGGCGGAGTTGGATCGCGCCCTGATCTCGCCCGCCAAGCACTTTGTCATGCCCTATACCAAAATCGAATCCGCGTTGGAAAAGATCAAGGCGGAGATGGAGGAGCGCGTACATTGGTTTGAGCAGGCGGGGAAATTGCTGGAGGCCCAACGCATTCGGATGCGCACGCAGTACGATATGGAGATGTTAAAGGAGCTGGGGTACTGCCAAGGCATCGAAAACTATTCGCGCCACTTGGCCGGCCGCGAGGCGGGCGAGCGACCCGCCTGCCTGATCGACTACTTCCAACGTGACTTCTTGACGATCGTCGATGAGTCGCATGTGACCTTGTCCCAGGTGCGGGGGATGTTTAATGGGGACCGGGCCCGAAAGCTGGTGTTGGTCGATCACGGTTTTCGATTGCCCTCCGCGCTCGACAACCGGCCGCTGAATTTTGATGAGTTCATGCAGATCACCGGGCCAATGTTGTTTACCTCCGCCACGCCGGGGCCGTTGGAACGGGAATTGGCCGCTGACCCCGTGCGCCAGGTGATTCGGCCAACTGGCATCTTGGATCCCGAAATCGAAGTCCGCCCCTTGGACGGTCAAATTGATGATCTGGTGGAGGAAGTCCGTGTCTGCGCCGAGCGCCAGGAACGGGTATTGGTGACGACATTGACCAAGCGGACGGCGGAGGATTTGGCCGATTACTTGCAACAGTTGGAATTGCGGGTCCGCTATTTGCATGCGGACATTGATGCGATTGAGCGCGTGGAAATCCTGCGTCAATTGCGCCAAGGTGATTTCGATTGCTTGATTGGGATCAACCTGTTGCGGGAAGGGCTGGATTTGCCGGAGGTCGGCTTGGTTGCGATCCTTGATGCGGATAAGGAGGGTTT
>SKLK01000284.1 GCA_007123265.1 Kiritimatiellia bacterium | reverse complement strand
CGGACTTGTCCGACGTAGCCTTGGCGAAGTCGGATACCCTTACCCGACTTCACTTAGTCGATTCAGATATCAACCGCAAAGATCGCAAAGAACACAGAGATCATCCCTTTGCTTTCCTTTGCGTTCTCTGGTGCGTCAGGCTAAGCCTGACTTCTCTAGTGATATGAACGGATTCCCCGGGGTGGCTGGAGACGGCGCGTAGGGAAAGAGAAGTCGAGGAACCTGAGAGGCCCGATACTGGCGAAGGCGCCGGGTCGGGAGTCGGACGGTCTCATAGTAGCGGAGAAGCGCCTAATTAGCGTGGAGCGAAGGGGGCCGACTGTGAGCGTGCAACTATCGAGGCCTTATGCATCCGCTTGATCGAGAGGTCTACTACGGAATATCCGACCGGGACGCAAGGCGCACGATGCGCTCGACGCGATCCAGGCCCGTTTTCAGGGGTATCGCTTGGACGAATGGATCAAGGGAAAACTGGAAGACCGGCAACGTCTTTCTGCGGGGGTGGGGGAACTACTTCCAGTACGGCTATCCCCGGATGCCTTCCGCAACCTCGGGCACTTCGCCCGCAACCGCATGATCACTCATCTAAACCGACGCAGCCAGCGCAAATATCATCGCCCTAACGGGATGAGTCATTACCAATATCTACACAAGCTCGGACTTCTGCGCCTATGACGAAATGCTCACAGGAGAGCCGGATGCGGGAAATCTGCATGTCCGGTTCGACGAGGGGGAGTGACGGGAAAGGCGTTGCTTGCAACAGCCGCCCGTCACTCTCTACTCTACAGTTCTTCGTGGTGTAGGCCCGCCCTTTTGCCATTCCGGGTTTCCAACGATTGGAAAACCCGCTAAAATTTTTTCCAACGATTGGAAAAAAAGGTCGCAAATCTTCCAACGATTGGAAAACGAACTTTTTTTTCTTCCAACGATTGGAAACGTGCAATGAGCGAAGCCGAATGGGTCGAGGGGTCTCCATCGGGCTGGCAAGGCCGGAGATTTCTCGACCTATTCGGCTTCGCTCAAGGCAGGCTCCGCTCCTGAAGAACCGACGGTGGTTGGCGAAGATCGAGATGTCTCGACTTCGCTTCGCTACGCTCGACATGACAACATCGTACATTCCCGGTTCTTGCCCGGAGCCAATCAGTGTCGCGCCGATAAAGGTCCTCGAAATGACCATGAAATTGAGTCGGAATCGACGGCTACAACATTAATTAAAATGCTCTAGATCCACTAAGCTCACGCCAAAGTTCGCTTCGCGTTGGGGTGACTATCAGTGGCGAGTCGCTCGGGAATGTGTTACTATGCTGCCCAATGAGAACGATCACGACCAATCGATGGTGGACAACGCATATCGTCAAGGGCTGCGCGCTACTACTGGTGGCCTCGCTGATCGGTTGTGCCACGCCGAAATCCCGGATCCAACGGAACCAAGAACTGTTCGACACATTTCCACCGGACATTCAGGAGAAGATCCGTGCCGGCGAAGTCGATCTCGGCTTCGATCAGGATATGGTGTCGATTGCCTTGGGCAAGCCCGACCGCGAATACACGCGCCGTACCCAGGACGGCACCGTTTCGATTTGGTCCTACACACAGCACTATACGCAAACCCGTCGCCAATTGGTGGATGGCCAGTTTCGCGTGCGCGACAGTCGATCCGGACAAGTACATCAAGTGCGGGACTCGGTCTGGGTGGATGTCCCGACCTATTATGAGTACGACCGGCTGCGCTTGGAATTTGATGAAGCGGGGCTGGTTTCGGCAATCGAGCAGGTCCAGCCATGAACCGTTGGCGTTGCAGCACATTCAAGATAGGACGCATGGCATTTGCCCTGACCGCTTGGCTGTTGCTATGGGGTTCCGGTGGGACCGCCGACCAGCCGTTGGATGCGGATCCGGAGAGCGAGCCAGCCGTTCCGGATGTGTTCCCACCCTTGCAACATCATCCGCAGGCCGAGGCGTGGACGGATGCCCAGCGTGCGACCTATGCGGATGACGATGAGGTCTGGATTGGCCATGGGGTAAAGGCCAATCGGCGGGCGCATACCGTCACCGTGATGGCGGAAGGCACCGGGTTGGGACCCGGAACGGAAATCGAATTTTTGCTGATTGCTGAGCGTAGCGGTCACGATTACGAGGCGATTGCCGTGTCCCATGCGCTGCCCAGCGATGTGCATTATGCCCTCACCTTTATCGGGTTGCCACCGGGCGCTCCGTACCAGCCCCGTCAATTGCGCTTCTTTCCCAAAGGCGAACGGGTCCATGTGCATGTGGAATGGACCGATGAGGAAGGCCGCGAACATCGTTGGCCGGCGGAATCCTTGATTCGCGACCTGCGCACCGATGCGGCGCTGCCGGCCACTGGTTTCACCTTTGTGGGCTCGATGCGGGTGCAGGATGGCGAGGAGGAAATCTATGTGGCGGATCGCTTTGATCCGCAGTCGATTATCTCCGTATATAGTGAGCCTACAACGGTGCTGGATCGACCTGAAGTGGTGGCGCAGACTGCGGTCTATGGTTCGCTGGAGGCGTATCCCGAGCGGACGCCTGTTTACGGACAAATCGTGTACTTGACGTTGACGCCGGAATTCACCGACGGACGTCGACGGGTACGGGATGTGTCGTTGCAGGTGCGCGCGGGCGACGACGACCCTCCCGTGGCGTTGACCGTTGCCGATCTGGACGGCGAACCCTTGCATACCGGGCGCACGCTGGCGGACGTGTTGGCGACATTTAACCGGATCAACGAAGACGGGCAAACACCATTTGTGCAATTGGATTTTGACGAATCGGTGCCTCTGAATGAATTGCGTGATGTGTCCCGTCTGCTGCGGACCTTTGAGCAGCGGGGTCAGCTCCAGATCGAGCCGCCCCTGGCCGGTCAGCTCTTCTATCGGGCGTTCTTGCCTGTTGAAGCCCATCGCGAACGTTCGCGCCGGCCCAGCCAAGCGCTGGAACTTCACCTCCATAAGAACGACGAGGGCTACGCGGCCGAAGTCATTCAGGTCGACGATCAACGGGTGCGCCGGGAAGATCCGTTTAATCCGATCATCACGCGATACCCGGTGGAGTCACCAACGGCGTTAGCGGATCAGTTGCAAGCGATTAATCATCGGCTGCCGGTCCTCTTAGTCTTTGTGCCGGAAACGTTCACGTACGGTGAGCTACTGCAATGGTTGGGGCCCGTTCGTGACTCCCATCCCACGGTCCATCTCTTTCTTGAAGCGGACTTGTGAGCGCCGGGTGGATGCAGGTGGCCCATGCGCACTGATCGATCCCATGTGACCGAGGGGCCGATCGGTATCACGTTGCTGCGGATGGCGGGTCCGATGGTGATTGGGATCTTGACCATGATGTTGTTCAACGTGGTCGATACCTTCTTCATCGCCCAGCTCGGGCCGGAACCACTGGCCGCGATTGGATTTACCTTTCCCGTTGTTTTTGTGATCACCGGTGCGACCATGGGCATGGGCATCGGCATGGCCTCGGTCGTCTCCCGTGCTGTGGGTGGCGGCAATCATCAACAGGTCGCGGCGACCACTACGCATGGCTTGATGTTTGTGATACCGTTGGTCCTGTTGTTTGTCGGTCTGGGTTTGTTTTTTCATGATTCACTCTTCCGGTTGCTGGGCGCCGGCGAGGAGGTGCTGGACCTGATTCATGAATACATGTTCGTCTGGTTTATCGGTGTCCCGTTCATCGTTATGCCGATGATTGGCAACAGCGCCATTCGCGCTACCGGCGATTCTTTGACGCCGAGCCTGATTATGATGGTGGCCTCGGTGGTCAACATCATCCTCGACCCCCTACTGATTTTTGGCTTGGGCCCGTTTCCGCGGCTGGAGTTGCAGGGCGCCGCGTGGGCCACGGTGCTGGCCTATGCCATGACCTTTCTGGCTTCGGGTTGGGTGTTGCATCGGCGCGAGCGCATGTTGGTCTTCAAACGGCCGGTTTGGCAGGAGGTCATGGGCACCTGGCGCGCGCTCTTGTATGTCGGTGTACCGGCCACCTGTACCAATATGTTGATTCCTCTGGCGAACGGATTGCTGACCCGGTTGATGGCCGGCTTTGGCACCCACGCGGTAGCGGCGTTTGGTGTAGTGTCGCGGATCGAGTCCTTGGTGATGGTCGGTGCCTTTGCCATGTCCACCATTATGGTTCCGTTTGCCGGACAGAACTTTGGCGCTGGCAAACCGGAACGGGTCGCGGCGGCCTTGCGCTTTGGCCTCAAGTATTGCTTTACCATCAGCCTGCTGTTGTGGGCGGTGCTGGCGGTGGGATCCGGCACGATTGCCCAGTGGTTTGCCGATGACCCGGAAATCACCGCGATCATTCGGCCCTTCTTGTTTTGGGTCCCGCTAACGTACGGCGCCTTCGGCTACAGTCTATTGGTGACATCGACGTTTAACGGGTCCGGTCGTCCCGGCAAGGCCATGCTCATTTTCGGATCACGCTTGTTCGGCTTTATCGTACCGTTGGCCTGGTTGGGCACCCAGTGGCTGGGTATCCCGGGCTTATTCGCCGCCATGATGATCGGCAATATCGGCGCGGGCCTGTTTGCCCGATGGATGAATCACCGTTTCTTATTGTTGGGCTTCGATTCGCCCACAATTTCTTTCAAGATGGTGTCGTAGCCTTTGCCTTCCGACATCTTTTCCTGCATTTCCTGAAACGCCGTAGTGGCACCTTTCGTACTGGTTTTCTCCACACGAATGATTGTGCTACCGACACGGATCTTGTCGCCGACTGACAGGGTTTCCGATTCGCACCGCTCCTCGTTGAGAAAGGTCCCGTTCTTAGACGCCAAGTCCTTGATCAAATACACGCCGTCCACGAAGCGGATGCCACAATGCAATCGGGACGCCTTTTCATCTTCCACGATGAGATCGGCTTTGGGACTTCGGCCAATGGTCAGCGGCTTCTCGGTTAACTCGATTTCCACCAAGGTTCCGTTCGGCTTCTGGTATTTCAGTATCATGGTCTCATCCGTCCTTTATTCCGTGTCAGGCCCCGGCTTTCAGCCCGGGCGCTGCGTTAAATCACCTGTTTGGCAATCAATTCCCGGAAATAGGCAATCGTCTCGTTCAGCCCCGGTTCCAAAGGCATGTGGGGCTCCCATCCCAAAACCGCCCGTGCTTTGTCAATGTTGGGCTGGCGAATCTTGGGGTCATCCTCAGGCAACGGTTTATAGACAATCTCGGATTGACTGTCGCAGAGGCGAATAATTTCCTCCGCAAACTGCAGCACACTCATTTCATGTGGATTGCCAATGTTCACCGGTTCCGCGCAGTCGCTCATCATCAACCGGTAAATGCCTTCGATCAAGTCCGAGACAAAGCAGAAACTTCGGGTTTGTTGGCCTTCACCGAATACCGTAATCGGCTGATTACGCAGGGCTTGGCCGATAAAGGTGGGCACGACCCGGCCATCATTGGGCCGCATACGCGGGCCGTAGGTGTTAAAAATGCGGATGATGCGGGTTTCCACCCCGTGATACCGGTGATAGGCCATCGTCATTGCTTCGGCAAAACGTTTGGCCTCGTCGTACACCCCGCGCGGGCCAATCGGGTTGACATTGCCCCAATACTGCTCGGTCTGCGGGTGTTCCAAGGGATCGCCGTAGACTTCCGATGTCGAGGCCAGAAAGAAGCGGGCCTTTTTTGCGCGGGCCAGACCCAGTGCTTTGTGGGTGCCGAGCGCCCCGACTTTCAAGGTTTGAATCGGCAATTCCAGGTAATCGATTGGGCTTGCCGGCGAGGCAAAATGAAAAATGTAGTCCACCGTACCCGGCAGATAAATGTATTCGGTGACATCGTGCTCAATGAACTTGAACCGCTTGTTTCCGGCCAAATGCTCAATATTCGCCACATTGCCGGTGATAAGATTGTCCAATACAATCACGGTATGATCGCGCGCCAGCAAGTAATCTGCCAGATGCGATCCCAAAAATCCTGCGCCACCCGTAATGACGGATACTGGTCCTTGTTTTTCAGCCATGCAAACTCCAAATCGTTTCAATGCAGCATGACAAACAGGCACTGGAATGTACAGTGGATTTCTTGACGCAACGGGCGGAAGCGCCGCATCTATGATTCATTTCGTGGCATACGTCCTTCGTGTCGACAGCACCTGCCATTTCGGGTAAGATTAAATCTGAACAGCATCAGTGTGTGCAAAAGCAGGTGCTTGGAAACAACGGTTGGAGGAATACGTCATGATCAAGCATATTCTGGTGGGTACCGATGGCTCCCGAAACGGTGATGTAGCGCGGGATTACGGCATCTT
>SKLK01000031.1 GCA_007123265.1 Kiritimatiellia bacterium | reverse complement strand
GGGGGGGTGAAACGGTTTTCCAATCGTTGGAAAACTTTTTGATCGATTTTCCAATCGTTGGAAGATTTCGCGCACTTTTTTCCAATCGTTGGAAAATTTTTCAGGCCGTTTTCCAATCGTTGGAAAAGTGCGTGTGACGCTATTCCAAGAGTCGGGAGAGGGGGACACCACGAAGGGCACGAAGCACGCGAAGGGATTATGTTGTGATGGGGCCGTCCGTCGTAGGCGCTGAACACGTTTCTTTGGACTGCGGCGCTGGGCGCCGCTTTGGACTTCCCCGTCGGTATTCCTTGCGGCTCGGCGAGACGCCTCGCCCTACCGATCCGGTCACGCGAAGGTAGGGCGAATCCTCCCGCCTTCGCCCGAACGCTGCGCGTCGGGACTACGGCGTGGCAAGCCGGATGAGCCGTGACTGCGGACCGATCATGATCTGAACATGCGCCACGCCGTGAAAGAGGCCCGATTGCGGTCCGAACATGAACCTGCGCTTCCTCTGCGGCGTCGCAGCGCTCCGCCCTCCACCCGGAAAGACATCGCGTGCTGATCCGAATGTACGTTTGCTGGAATTGAACGTGCACGGCCATCAGCCAAAGCGCCGCCCAGCGGCGCACTCCAAAGGCGCTGAACACGTTCCTTTGGACTGCGGCGCTGTGCGCCGCTTTGGACTTCCCCGTCGGTATTCCTTGCGGCTCGGCGAGACGCCTCGCCCTACCGATCCGGGCACGCGAAGGTAGGGCGAATCCTCCGGATGAGCCGCGAAAATGGACCGATCGCGATCCGAACTTGCGTCTGCGCTTAGAGCAGGATCAGCATGAACACGAGCACAAACAGGGCGACGGTTTCAACAATACCGATGGTCATCAGGTAGTTGCCGAAGCCTTGTCCGGTTTCCGACAGCGCGTCCGCGCCGGCGGCGCCCGCCTTGCCTTGGAAGAAGGCCGAAGCAGCCATGCCAAGACCACCGAAAATACCTGCACTAAGCATCAGCGGCCAGGCGATAAAGGTGGCACCCCCTTCGACCAGGGCGTCGATGGCGTTGTTGACCTGTAACATCAAAATCATGCCGTAAATGGTTTGCGATAGCGGCGCACCGATAAAGGTGATCAAGATGAACGGCGCGGCCTTGCTCTGCGCGTAACACTTTTTCCACGCGCCTACGGCGGCCATGCCGGCGGTGCCGGTGCCCATGGCGGATCCGACGGCTGCCAATCCCAATACCGCCGCTGCGCCGGCCTTCCCAAATGCGGCCATTAATTCAATATCCATGATGGTTTCTCCTTACTTATCCTTGTTCCAATCGTTCCAGTTCATCGTCCAGCAACGGGGCGCGACTGGACTTTTGCATAAACGGCAGAAAACGAATACCCGTCCATTGCAAGCCCAGGTGCCCGGCGAATTCAAGGGTGTTCAAACGAATCCCGTGAACGAGTATCCCCATTGCGGCCAATAAAATATTCAGGGCATGGCCCAAAAAGATGATCAACGCTGCGGCCAATCCGCCCAACCAACCCGTGGTGGCAATGTCCGCGCCCATGCTGTTAAAGGCCGAGGCAACGGCCAGGGTAGCGGTGCCGACGGCGAATAAACGCACATAGGACACGACATCGACAAAGTTGCTGACGAGGTTCAAGGGGAGCATGATGTGATTGAACCACTCGGACTTGAGCTTGGCCACCGGCGTCATGAACAGGACCAGCAACACGAGGCCAACTGCGAAAACGGGGACCATCACACTGGGAAAGTCGGCGTTCAGCACCAGTGCCCGGGCCAAAAAGTACATGGTCCAAACGATGCAAATCCAACCGATCTGCGCCAGCGCCTGCAAGCTGTTGATATACCGGATGACGTTCCACGTATGGGCAAAGGTGAGGTGCACGGCACCAATCAGGAAGCAAAGGCCCATGATGTTGCGTTCGTCGGTTAACCAGTCAAAACGCAATTGTTCAATCATGCCGGGTAAGGCCGCGATACCGAAATAGTTACCGGTCAATACCCCCCACGCGATGGTGGTTATACTGGTGATGTACAGCAGGTTAAAGGCGGAGGCCGGGGCCTTTCGAAACCGGCGTTGCGCCCACCACGTGGCTGCGAGGAACAAGGCGCCGTAACCGGCGTCGCCGACGATCATGGCAAAGAAGAGGCTGAAGAACAGGAGAAAGACGGCGCTGATATCGACCTCGTCGTATCCCGGCACCACGCCTATGAAGTTGAAGACGACGCGAATCGGTTGCACCCACTTGGGGTTTTCAATCTTGGTCGGTACCCGATCACTGGCGGAGGTGTCCTCAATCAACAAGCCCCAGCCGAGTTTTTCCGCAGCTTTGCGGATCCGGTCGACTTCGCGGATGGGGCAGTAGCCCCGCAAATAGGCCAGCGGCGCGTGCGCGCCCATACCGGTACGGGCTTCGAGAAAGTGGACCTTGTCCTCCGCATGATCGACGATGTCCCGCACCTTGGGCAAATAGCCGGCCAACGCGCGTAAATCGTCTTCAATACCCTTCAAACGTTGTTCGATTTCGACAATCTTTTTCCGGGCGTCTGCCAAGGAGCAAGACGGTAGGCGGACCGGCTCATACGGCAGGTCAAGCGGCTCTCGCGCGATGACGCTGAATCGTTTGCCGTTGCGGTCTTGATGATGAATGGTCAACGAAGCGTTGTCGGGTACCTGAATGGCTTGTTTGGGACCGGCTTTGTACAGGCCGACATACCAATCCTTTTTTGCCAGGGCCTCTACTTGGCCGGGATCGAATTGGCCAAAGGGCTGGATCCGGGCGACTTCGCGTTGCCAATCTTCGAGCGACGCGTCCAATTCCTTGCGGAGGTTGATCAATTTCCAGATTTCATCGACGACGGATTCGGCGCTTCTCTTTTCGTCCGGAACAGGAAGCTCGCCGGTGGCAGGCATGACGCTGTCTGCGTAATGTTCCAACACCTCTGCTGCGCGACGCACATCGGACCAATGCGCCCGCGTTTCCTCAAGCAGGGTGCCGCCGGGCTCTTGAATATGTTCGAGGTGCAAGACGCCCATTTGCTGCAAGGCGAGCAGGGTGGCTTCCTGATGTTCACGGATGGTGATCACCGTGATTCTCTTCATCCGCCCGATCATCGGCCCGCCTCTGCGCGCAAAGCGCGATCTTTAGCCATCTTGGCACGGGCCACTTCGGCGGTCTGCTGGTCGCCAAGGAAAATACGGATCACACGAATGTTCTCGCGGGTTTCCGGAATCTTGACCTTCTCGAAGAGGTTCACGCGTTGGGTGGTAATCCGCAGCTCGATGGAGAGTAAACGATGTTGTTCTTCAATGATCAGTCGTTCCAAACGCAACCGGCAGAGATGCTCCAACATGTCGAGGCCATCATCCAGCCAGGGTTCGGTCTTGAATAAGTCGGGGATCTGGCGGTCGAAGGTGACCTTTTCCAGCACCGGGATGTTGACGCCGGCAATGTTATTATACGAGCGGCGCACGTGGGTAATCCGGAGATAATCCTCGAATCGGATCGGTTCAGCAAAGAGTTTGATCCAATCGCTTAACTCCATCCGTGCCTTGGCCTCTTCCTTTGCCTTGGCCTCAATCTCCTGCTCAAGCTGGCGCACTTCCATCTGCAGCTGCTGCTTCTTGAGCTGCAGCGTGGGCAGGTAGCGTTTGAAGCGGCGCATGGAATCGCGCTGTTGCTTCAGCTCGGTCTTCGTATATTTGATCTTGGCCATGACGCGAACAGGTGTTAACCGGCTTGCACGATTCGATTAGGTGGTCTCCGCAGGTTCAGCTTCGGATTCTTCGCTAATGGGGGCGGGCCAAAACTTCTTGATCAGTTTGGACGGCGCCCCCGTTTCTTCCGGGTCAAAGCAGTCGGCCAGAATGCTCCAGCCGAGGTCGAGCGCATCTTCCAGCGGAATATTCACACTCAAATCCATCATTTCGTCTTCGAACCGTTGTCCGTATTTAAGCAATTTGCGATCCCACGCGCTCATCCGAAAGCCCATCGATTGTTTCTCCAGCGTTTCGCGATACGACGCAAATAATTGGATCATCACGGTCATGATGGAACGGTGATCCTCCCGGGTCTTATCGTTAACCGCTTGTTTCAAGCGGCTGAGCGATCCGAACGGTTCAATGCGTCCGTTGCGCAGGTAGAACTGGCCCTCGGTGATGTAGCCGGTATTGTCCGGCACCGGATGGGTGACGTCGTCGCCGGGCATCGTCGTTACGGCAAGCAAGGTAATGGAGCCCGCGCCTTCGAAGTCGACCGCCTTTTCGTAGCGAGCCGCCAATTGGCTGTACAGGTCGCCCGGATAGCCGCGCGTGGCGGGGATTTGTTCCATGGTGATGGCGATTTCCTTGAGGGCATCGGAGAAATTGGTCATATCCGTCAGCAACACCAGCACGCGCTTGCCTTGCAGGGCGAATTGCTCGGCAACCGCGAGGGAGACGTCGGGCACCATCAAACATTCGACGGTGGGATCGGCGGCGGTGTGAATGAACATCACGGTCCGCGAGAGGGCGCCTTTCTCTTCCAGCGTATCCCGGAACGTCAAGTAGTCATCGTGCTTTAGCCCCATGCCGCCGAGGATAATCACGTCCACTTCCGCTTGCAGCGCGATCCGGGCCAGCAACGGGTTGTAGGGCTCGCCGGCGATGGAAAAAATGGGCAACTTCTGGGATTCGACCAGCGTATTGAAGACATCGATCATGGGAATACCGGTACGCACCATGTTGCGGGGGATAATGCGCCGGGCTGGATTGACCGAAGGCCCACCGATCGGGATCATGTTCTGGGTGATTTCCGGGCCGCGATCGCGCGGGTCGCCGGTACCGGTAAAGATGCGTCCAAGCAAGGCTTCGGAGAAGGGGACCTGCATCACCCGGCCCAGGAAACGCACTTCCGAGGCCGTCGAGATGCCGCGGCCGCCGGCGAAGACCTGCAGGAATACGCGTTCGCCTTCGATCCGGATCACCTGCGCCATGGAGGTGCCTTGATCGGACTTCACAATGGCCAGCTCGCGGTACGTCACGTCATCGGCCTTCAGGCTGATCACGTTGCCGGCGATGCGGTCGAGTTTGGTGTAGACTTTATGCATAGTTGGCGACCTCCGTGATCATCTGATCAATGCGCTCTTCATATTTTTTAAAATCGTCCGATTCCATCTGCACCCGGTTCCAGTCTTTGGTCACTTGGGTCAGCGTCTGGAAAAAGCGCCGCGCCGCTTCCTTGTCTTCGAAGCCCATACCGGTCTGGACAATCTTGACGATGCGCGCAAATACATATTTTTGCCGGTCGGCGCTGGTGGCGGCATCGATCTCGTTAAAGGCATCTTGTTGCAGATAAACCGCATCAATATATTCGGATTTCAAGTAGACGACGAAGTCATCGTTGGACGTGCCTTCTTCACCTACGACCTTCATCATTTGATTGATTTCGTTGCCGTCGCGCAGCGCTTTGCGAGCCGTCTCAACGTCCTCGTCGGAGACGACACTTTGGTAGCGGCTCCAGCTATCCAGGGGCGCGATGGCCGGGTAGCGGCGGGCATCCGAACGTTCGCGTGACAAGCCGTGAAAGGCGCCGACGACTTTCAAGGTGCTTTGGGTGACCGGCTCGTCAAAATTACCGCCGGCGGGGCTGACGGTGCCGCCGATCGTGACGGACCCGATGCTGCCGTCGCGCAAGCGGACGACGCCACCGCGTTCGTAGAAGGCGGCAATGACGGATTCGAGGTAGGCCGGGAAGGCTTCTTCGCCGGGGATCTCTTCCAGGCGCCCGGAGACTTCGCGCAGCGCTTGGGCCCAGCGCGAGGTGGAGTCAGCCAGCAACAGCACGTTCAAGCCCATTTGCCGGTAGTATTCGGCAATCGTAACCGCAGTGTAGACCGACGCTTCGCGGGCGGCCACGGGCATCGAGCTGGTGTTGCAAATGATCAGCGTGCGCTCCATCAAGCTCTTACCGGTCCGGGGATCGGTCAGTTCCGGAAACTCGCGCAGGGTTTCGACCACTTCGCCGGCGCGCTCGCCGCACGCGGCGATGATGACGATATCCACGTCCGCGTGGCGGCTGGTGATTTGTTGTAGAACCGTCTTGCCGGCGCCGAAGGGGCCGGGTACGCAATAGGTGCCACCGCGCGCCACCGGAAACAGGGTGTCGACAATGCGTACCTGGGTGACCAGGGGTTCGGTCGGTCGTAAACGTTCTTCGTATACTTTGATCGGCACTTTGACCGGCCACGTCTGGGTCATGGTCACGTTGAGTAGGTCGCCCCGCTCGTTCTTGAGTTTGGCGATGACGTGATCGATG
>SKLK01000192.1 GCA_007123265.1 Kiritimatiellia bacterium | reverse complement strand
CGGTCCGCATGGCGATTCTGGTCTCCAAACAATCGCACTGCTTGTATGACATTCTATCCCGTCATGAATCAGGTGAATTCAGCATCGAGATTCCGCTTGTGATCAGTAATCATCCGGATTGCGGCCACATCGTGGAGCGGTTCGGCATTCCGTTTCATCACCTCCCCGTCACGCCTGAAACGAAGGCCGAACAAGAACAGCGGCAGCGCGATCTGATGGCTGCACACGGCGTCGACCTGGTTGTTTTGGCGCGCTACATGCAGATATTGACACCGGACATGGTCGGCGCCTATCCGAATCAAATTATCAACATCCATCATTCGTTTCTGCCGGCCTTCCCCGGCGCGCGCCCCTACCATTCCGCCTATGCCCGGGGGGTGAAGATCATCGGGGCCACCAGTCATTATGTGACCGCGGATCTCGATGCCGGCCCGATCATCGAGCAGGACACCATCCGCGTTTCCCACCGGGAAACGATAAACGACTTCATTCGCCGCGGCCGCGACTTGGAAAAAGCGGTGCTTGCGCGAGCCATTTGGTTGCATCTGCGCCGCCAGATCCTGGTGTACAACAACAAGACCGTACTCTTTGGCTAGAGCGGTCATGAGCAGCGTCAACATGTAGACTCGGCATGGGCTTGTATCTCAGAAAATCATTCCGCGCTGGCCCCGCGCGCTTCAACTTATCCAAAAGCGGATTGGGCCTTTCAGCAGGTGTGAAAGGCGCACGCCTTGGCGCCGGACCGGGCCGTGGCTCATATGTCCATGCCGGACGCCATGGACTCTACTATCGCAAACGACTTGCATCCGGGAAATCCCACAGGCGCTCCAGAACGAGTGAGGGAGCGGGATGCGCGTGGTTGCTTCTCATTCTCTTTGGTGCCGGAATCGTTCTCGCGCTGGTGACGTGGCTAATTGAGAACCCCGGGATGGTCATCGGCGGATTCGGCTTACTGGTTGTATTTTTATTGCTTCGATTTTTCGTGAAGCACCATCAAGAACGAAAGGTAAAAGACTACAAAGAAGCACTCGACCATTTGTTTGTCATCGCTCAGACGTCGCCATCGGCCGTGGAACGGGCTACACTAATACAGCGGAAGGATAAACTACCAACGACCGATGCCAGTAAGCGGGCCGTTGCGGATATCGAAACAGGGGTGTATGAGGCCATTCTGGACAAGGTATTGGACGATGGCCACATAACGGCCGATGAAGCCGCAATGATTGCTGCGGCTGAACAGGTGCTCAGCATTAGTCCGGCCGTTCGCTTAAAGACGAAAAAGGACATTTTTTCCGCGGCCTATCTCGAGGCGATTCAAGACCGAGAGATCACTGAAGGGGAGCAAGCTCGCTTAGAGAATTTGATCCAAGGGCTGGGCATCCCGCGCGAAGAGGTACTGAGCGAGTTGAAACTCGTGAACGAAATCAGGCAAACGCAATCGTTGCGATTACCATTTATGCCGATCCCTACGGAGGAAGTTACGGCGCCAATCCAAAAAAGCGAGGAAGCCTACTACCAGTGTCCGGCTAAAGTCTTGTCCAAACGCAAATCGAAAGAAACGGCCAGTGGCTTTGCCTACACCGTTCGCCGCGACGGCATAATGATTCTTACGAACAAACGTGTATTCGTGGTCGGCGAAGGAACAACAACTATTCGATTTTCTGATATTGGCGATGTAGACGTGGATATGGATGAAGGAGTGATCGAGATTTGCAAGACAGGATCAAGACGCCCCACTGTTCTTAAACTGGATGCCCCCATCTATATCGGTCGCGCCATTGATCTTCTTGTAAATGCTGAAGCCGGAGGTGCAACTATAGAACCTGTTTCGTGACGGACATGTCCTGTTGACCGTCGGTATGATGCCCCCTATGCTGCAAATATGCATGCGATCGATCATAAGCCCGCAGATGACACCAGCCGAGAAACGGCGTTGCCGTTGTTCGGACAGTATCGCCCCTCGCATCGACTGGCGAAAGACGCCATCCAACACACACAATGGGGTGGTGGGGTCACCTTGGGGCTGGCGCTCCTCTTCGTTTGGGCCTTTTGGGGCACGTATCGCCCGCTCAACTGGGCCATTGCCGGCCTCTGCCTGGGGTTTCTGCTCCTTCTTCGTGGTGCACTTAAACTGCCGGAAACCCACCGGCATCGACTGGCGATCACGACCCGGTTGACACAGCATCGAGACCGATGGTTTCCGCTCTTTCTGTTCATGCAGCAAACTGTGTATCTGTTTGCCGCCGCCACCCTCATCTGGTTCGCCTTGCCAGCGCTGGGGGTGCCCTTGCATTGGGCGTATCATCTGGGGCTTTACCTGATGATCACATTCATCTCGATACGACGCCTGATCAATGAGTGGGTCGAAACACGCGTGGATACGCAGCGCTCGCACGTTAATGACCTGCTCCGCCTTGGCACCACGATAGTGGTCACGCTGTTGATTGCGATTGCTGTGACCCACGCAATTAGCCCGTTGGGGCATCCGATCACGGGGGACAATTCGTTGCAGGTAGTCTTTGTCTGGTCGATCGCTATTTTCGTGATTATCAGCGCCATCATTTTGCTGACAGACCGGCTGCACGGGCGCAAGCGTGGTCCAGAATCGCACGGCTCCTGAGGCGCAAACACCGGAATGCGAAGTCATGGCCGTGCGTGACTATCCCAGCGTCGCGGCATCGCCGGGCTGATCGACGATGCGTGTCTCGGCGGCCTCATCCAGCCGCTCCAAGTAGTCGAGGGTATAATGCAGGCCCCGACTTTCCCGTCGCATTTCCGCGCAACGGATCACCAGCTCCGCCACAGCCGCAAGATTGCGCAATTCCAACACATCAGCGGTGACGATGTAATCCAAGTAATACTGCCGGATTTCACGACGAATATTGCGGACCCGGCGTTTCGCCCGTTCCAACCGTTTGTTGGTACGGACAATGCCGACATAATCCCACATACAGGTCCGCAATTCTTTCCAGTTATGCTCGACCACCACGGCCTCATCACTGGGCACGGCGTCGCCGGCCCGCCAATCCGGAATTTGCAACTTATCCGCTGCAGCCGGACGCGGATCCGATTGAATCGCTTCAGCCGCGTTGCGCGCGCAAACCAACGCTTCCAGCAACGAATTGCTGGCGAGGCGATTGGCTCCATGCATACCCGTACACGCGGCCTCGCCGCACACATACAGACCGTCCAATTGCGTCGTCCCATCGACATCCGCTTCCACGCCACCGCAAAGGTAATGCGCGGCAGGGACGACCGGTATGGGGTCTTTGGCCATATCAATGCCCAAGCGAAGGCAGGTGGCATAGATATTGGGAAAGCGCCGAGTGAGAAAATCCAGCGGCCGGTGCGTGCTGTCGAGGTAGACGCATCGATCCCCGCGCCGCTTCATCTCCTGATCAATCGCCCGGGCCACGATGTCGCGCGGGGCCAATTCGCCCCGCTGATCATAGCCCGCCATAAACGCCTCGCCCGACGCATTGAATAGGCGGGCGCCCTCCCCGCGCACGGCTTCGCTGATCAAGAACGACTTCGCCTCTGGATGGTAGAGGCAAGTGGGATGAAACTGGACAAACTCCATATTCTTAATCGGCACCCCCGCGCGCCACGCCATCGCAATGCCATCGCCGGTAGCCAGATCGGGATTGCTGGTATAAAGGTAAATTTTGCCGGCGCCACCCGTCGCCAATACCGTGTGCCCCGCGCGAACAGCAAAAATCTCCCCTCGTTTGCTGTCGAGAAAATAGGCGCCCACACAGCGGTTGGGACCGCCCCGCCCCAGCCACCCGGTCGTGACCAAGTCGATGGCCATGGTGTGGGTCAGGATTTCGATGCGGGGATGACGATGCACCTGTTTGATCAACGTTTCGATCACAGCGTGACCGGTAATATCGCCTGCGTGCAAAATCCGGCGGGCAGAATGGCCGGCTTCCTGCCCCAGATCATAGTCGGCCGAATCCGTTTTGCGTGTAAAGGCCACTCCGTAGGATTCCAATTCCTCGATGGCCGCCCGCGCGTCATTGATAATACGGCGGACGATTGGCTCACTGGATAGGCCGCCACCCGTGGCCAAGGTGTCTTGCACATGCGCGTCCAGCGAGTCGGTGGGGTCCATCACGCACGAGATGCCGCCTTGCGCCCAGTCACTATTGCTTTGCGCGAGTTGCTGCTTGGTCACCAGCACGACCTGGCCGCTGCGGGCTAGATTAAGGGCCGCTACCAGCCCCGCTAAACCGCTGCCAATCACCAAGTATGTGCTGTCAATCGTTCGCATAGCGACCGCTAATTACACTTGTTTAGACAGGTCGCATCAACTATTTTTTTCTCCGCACATGAACGCATTACTCATACAACCACCGGACAACCATTTTGATATCCCCGGAGCGGGTATTGATCAGGGCGATCTGGACACGTTTTCGCCGCCGTGGGAGCTAATGAGTCTAAGGGCGTATATGCAAAAACATACGCGGCACGTGTGCACATTTATCGACTGCCGCCTGATGGCGGATCTGGAACGGGAGTTGACCGAGCAGATCGATCGCCATCCGCCCCCACGTATCGCCGTCGTTCACGCGTCACTGATGGCGTTCGGTCAAGTGGACTCCGTGCTGGAGATCATCAAACGTCGGTTTCCGACCATCCGCACCGTCCTTTTCGGGGACTTGCCCTCCGCGTTCCCTGAGGAAATGATGACCTTTCCGCGAACCGATTTTGCGTTGGCTGGTGATCCAGAGCCCATTTTGCGGAATTTGCTGGATTATGTCGATATGGAGCCGCGTCTGCGGCGGACGCCGGGGCTGGTCATTCCCAGTCAAAAGGCGGCTGCACCGTATTGGTTACCCAAGCTGAATAGTCTACCGCTGCCAACATGGGACGACTACTTCTGGCTTGGCTACAAGCAGGGGGCTTTGAACAACGTGTGCCGCGCCGCCATCCGCCTGACCCGCGGCAGCGCCCGCCAAGAACAAAACCGGTTGTGGGGGGAACAGGCCCAGCCACTGCGTGTGCGGCCGTTGGCTGCCATGGCCGCCTTGGTGAGCCGATGCGCGCATACGGAAGTCCGTCATCTACATTTAGATGACCCACCCGCCTTTTGGACAGAAGTGGTGCTGGACGAGTGGATCCGGGAACTCATCCACGCCCGCAATGTGCAACCGTGGGGGGCCACAGTGTTTCCGATGCCCCTACGCGAAGAGCTGATTTTGACATTACGCGAATCCGGTTGCCAACGGCTGGATTTCGTCTTTCCGTCTTGCGACCGGGATCGTTTGCACGATTACGGCATTCATCCGGACTGGAAATTGGTGCGGGACACCTTCCGGGGGCTGCAAGATGCCGGAATTGCCGTGATCCCCCGCTTTTATATCGGGGGGCCGGGCGAGGCGAGCGGTGAAGCGTCCCGTGTCGCGCAGTGGATTAAGCGTTTCCGGTTCTTTGAGTACCGGATTGAGCCTTTCCCCTATCGCTTGGATGCGCCGGTCTTTGCGGATCGGGACGATGATTTGACGCCGTCGTTGCATGATTGGCTGAATTGGTCTCGTGACCCTTGGGTCAACGAACGCCCCGTTCCCTTGTGGGGTGGCGCTCCGGCGCAGCCCCGGATTCAAGCCACCGTGCGCGCCGTGCAACGGACATTGCACAAAAATCCGCGTCGGGCCTGGCAACGGATACGCCGTGGCCTCCTCTCCACCAATTGGATTGCACATATGGAGAATCGCGCCTTACAATTCATGCAGCGTCACCGGAAACCGTCCGGTTAATTCGCTCGCCGCGCAAATGGTCTTGCCCAAATCTTGTCGGCAGTCTATAGCTATCCCCTCTACTGCACCCGTAGCTCAATTGGATAGAGCATCTGACTTCGGATCAGAGGGTTGGAGGTTCGAATCCTTCCGGGTGCGCCATCCAGACACTCGTCTGCGAGGTTCCCCACCCGCGATCACACCACGCAACGGCTTTGGCCAGTAGGGCGTGGCGGAGGGGCAATACCACTTCACGGTCAGAGGTGCGGCCGAGAATGCTGTCCGGCCTGAAATCCTCGTTGTTGAAGGCCAGCACGGAGGTCCAACCGAGTTCCTTTTCCATAAACTCGGCGGTGGTCTGCTGTACGAGGGTGTCTTCGGTATAAGGCATTAACGGGCCTCCCATAATGCCGATATAGGTACGGCATAGAGCCGGCATGGGGTCACGTCTCCATATTCAATAAGTGCAGGGTTTTCTTCACCGTCGCGCGCACATGCCGATGATCAATGATTTTGCGATCAAAGCGGCGAATCGCCTCGCTGACGGCAGAGT
>SKLK01000094.1 GCA_007123265.1 Kiritimatiellia bacterium | reverse complement strand
TGATGGAGGAGGAGCTTCGCGGCGAGCTAGGCGGCATGATTCGTCGGGTCAAAGAGGAGGCGAACGAGCAGGCCGAGCAAGAGGCGCGCCGGATCATCACGCTGGCGATTGAACGGTACGCAGCGAGTCAGGTCAGTGAGATTACCACGTCCACGATCGACCTGCCCAACGAGGACATGAAGGGCCGGATCATTGGCAAGGAGGGGCGCAATGTCCGCGCCTTGGAGGCGGTCACAGGCGTGAATATCGTGATTGACGATACGCCGGAAGTGGTCGTCGTTTCCGGGTTCGATCCGGTTCGCCGGGAAGTGGCAAAGCAGGCCTTGATCGAGTTGATTACGGACGGGCGCATCAATCCGGCGCGAATCGAGGAGGTCGTTGCCAAGGTTCAAGCCGAGTTGGATACGCTGATGCGGCAGGCGGGCGAGGATGCCGTGTTTGAGTTGAGCTTGCGCAGTGTCGCCCCGGAAATCGTCTACACGTTGGGCCGGCTCAAATTCAGGCACAGCTACGCGCAGAACGTGTTGCAGCATTCGATCGAGGTCGGTCATTTGATGGGCGCCATGGCCGCCGAGCTGGGCTTGGATGTGCATATGGCGCGCCGCATCGGCTTGTTCCATGACATCGGTAAGGCGCTGGACCATAC
Organism: Kiritimatiellia bacterium; assembly: GCA_007123265.1. Classification (GTDB taxonomy): domain Bacteria; phylum Verrucomicrobiota; class Kiritimatiellia; order SLAD01; family SLAD01; genus SLAD01. Next base: position 19,108 of record SKLK01000094.1, on the reverse strand, counting down.
CATCGAGGGGGGGCACGCCCTGATCGGAGCCGATTTGCTCAAGCGGCACGGGGAGGATCCTCTGGTCTGCAATGCCGTCGCGGCGCATCACCATGAGGTCGAGGGCGAGAGCGTGTATGCGCCCCTGACCGTTGCGGCGGACGCCATGACCGCTTCGCGTCCGGGGGCCCGGTCGGAGACGACGGAGTTGTATGTGAAGCGCTTGGAAACTTTGGAATCGATTGCCAATGCCTACAGCGGCGTGATTCGATCCTTTGCGATTCAGGCGGGCCGCGAGATTCGGGTGATCGTGGAGCCGAGTAAGATTGACGACAATGAAGCGATGCAAATGGCCCGGAATATCAGCAAACAGATTGAGCAAAACCTCACCTATCCCGGTCAGATCAAGGTGACCGTGGTACGGGAAACGCGGTGTATCGAATATGCCCGGTGACCGCCTCGATAAGAGAGAGCCCATGAACCAAAAGCCTACCATTTACTTCGATGAGCAATGCCGGCTGTGTCATGCCTCGGTCCGATTTATCCGGGCCCGAGATCCGCATGAGCGCTATGCTTTTGAGCCGCTTCAATCGGTTATCGGGCAACAGGTGGCCAGGCAGGCGGGCTTGGATCCGGACCAGCCCGGCAGCTTGGTCTTGGCCGAGTCGGGTAACGTGTATACGCGCAGCGACGGGGCGCTGCGCATCGCGGCCGGACTACGGTTCCCGTGGCCGGGCTTGAAGGTGTTACGCATCCTGCCGCGACGCCTGCGTGATCACCTCTATGATTGGGTCGCCCGAAACCGGTACCGGTGGTTCGGCACGGTGCCGCCCGCGTCGGCTCACGGGGGGCAATCAGAGATGCTCGAGGAACATCGTGGCCATGCCGAGGAAAAGGAAAAAGCCGCACAAGTCCGTAATGGTCGTGACAATCGAGCCTGACATCATTGCCGGGTCGAAGCCGAGCTTCTTCATCAAGAACGGGAACACCGCGCCGATGACGGTCGCCAGTATCGTATTCAGCCACAGCGAGCCCATTGCGATTAGGCCCAGGTAGATGTTACCGCGCCAGATATAGGTGATCAGGCTGAGCTGCAAGCCCAGCACGGCGCCATTGATCAGGCCGACCACAAACTCTTTGCGCAGCACCTGCAGGATCTGCCCCCACACCACTTGGCCGGTGGCCATTCCGCGAATCGCGACGGACATGGCCTGCATCGCCACGTTCCCGCCCATATCCGACACGATCGGCATCAGCACCGCGAGAAAGGCGATCGTGGCGATGGATTCCTCGAATACCGCCACCCCGATCACCGCGATCAAATTGAAGAAGATGTTGGCCACCATCCAAGGTAGCCGTTTCTTTACGGAAGCCACCGGTTCTTCGAGGGGATGCTCTTCACCACTGGGAATACCGCCCATGCGCAAGAAGTCTTCGGTGGTTTCCTCGCGTAATTGATCAATGATGTCGTCTACGGTAACAATGCCCAACAACCGGTTCCGATCATCGACGACGGGCAGGGCGAGGTAATTGTATTTGTCGAAGATATTGGCTACCTCCTCGGCGTCCATTTGGGCCGGCAGCGAGACGATATCCCGAATGGCAATTTTCTGCACATATTCGTTTGGATTGGCCAAAACCAGATCACGCAGGGCCAGTACGCCGATCAAGTGGCGCTGGTTGTCGACGACATAGGCATAGTACAGCGTCTCTGCATTTTCGGCCTCTTTGCGGAGGCGCTCAATCGTCTGCTGCACCGTCAGATCGGCGGGCACAGCGACCACGTCGGGCGACATCAGGCCCCCGGCGCTGTCCGGGTCGTAGGCCATCAGCTCGGTTAGTTCCGCAGAATCTTCGCGGTTCAGGCGGGAAAGAATGTCCCGGACCATCTCCGCCGGCAGCTCGCCCAACAAGTCCACGGCATCGTCCGGGGCCATACGGGTCAGGATCTGCGTGCGGTCTTCCTGCGGCAATTCCGCGTACAGTTCAGCCGCGTCTTCCGGATCCATTTCGCCCAATGCATCGGCTGCCTTGCGTTGCAGGAACAGACGATGCAACAGCTCGACCGCCTCCTCCTCTTTAAGCGCGGATATGATTTCAGCGACCTCCGCCGGGTGTTGACGGATCAACTCGCTAATCGAGACCTGGACTGTTTCTTCGCCTACCTTCTCCATGCCGGAATCATACGCCGTAGCTGGTGGAGGGCCAATTAAAAATATTTAATCAGAGTAGAATGCAGATGGCGTCTACGTTAGGACGTGCGGTTCAGCATCGCACGGGCAATGTCGGTCAGCGGTGTGGTATCGCCGCGCAGGGTGTTCAGGGCCAAGACCGCCTCATCAATCAACTGGGCCGCCCGCCTCCGCGCCGCATCGAAACCGTGACGCGTTATGTAGGTTACCTTTTCGTTGCGGCGATCGCTGCCGGCCGGTTTGCCAATGATCTCCGTGGTGCCCGTTTCGTCGAGCAGGTCATCCGTGATTTGAAACGCCAGGCCCAAGTTGCAGCCATAGGTGGAAAGTGCGTCCAGTTCTTCTGCGTTGGCGGCGGCAACGATTCCGCCCATACGCAAGGCGGCCCGAAACAAAGTGGCGGTCTTGTGCAGGTGGATGTAGTCGAGATCCACCTCATGACCCGGTTGATCCACGGCGGTCAAATCCTCGGATTGTCCCCCGATAATGCCGCGACTGCCGCTGGCTTCGGCCAATTCAACGATGAGTTGGCCCGGAGCGAAAGGGGGCGGGGCGACGCAGGCGGCGAGCCATTCAAAAGCCAGGGTGAGCAGGGCGTCACCGACCAATATCGCCTGACCTTCGCCGAAACGGATGTGGGTCGTGGGTTGGCCTCGGCGCAATGCATCATCGTCCATGGCCGGCAGATCGTCGTGGACCAGTGTGTAGGTGTGCAGCACCTCGATCGCGATGGCCGGCAGCAGGGCCTGAGCCCGGTCAGCCTTCAGACCCGTGGCCGCCGCGATGCAGAGAATGGGGCGCAGCCGTTTCCCACCCGAGAATACCGCGTAGCGCATGGCCTGATGGAGCAGCGTCGGCCGGTCGGTTTCCGCCGGCATATGGCGGTCCAACTCGTAATCGATCCAGCGGCGTTGCTCGCTCAGATAGGTGGATAAGTCGCTCATGCGGGCACCCTAGCGGGGGGCGCGTCGATTGACAAGCGAATACAGTTTTGACAGGTACGGGGGCATTGCGTATAGTCCCGCGCTACTCAAGGAGATTAGACATGCCGACCTACGAATACGAATGCAACCGTTGTGGTCACGAATTTGAGAAATTTCATAGCATATCCGCACCCGGCCCCAAACGCTGTCCCGCGTGTCGCGGTAAGGTGAAGCGTAAGCTGGGCACGGGCGCTGGACTCCTGTTCAAGGGCTCGGGGTTCTATATCACCGACTACCGCAACGAAGGCTACAAGTCGGCGGCCAAGGCCGATCAAGCGGCGGCGTCCGGTGGCGAGAAGAAGGCGGAGTCCGCTAAGCCGGCCGCGAAGCCTGCCCCGGCCAAAACCTGATGAGCACCACGGTCAAGTGTAAAGCCTGCGGCGAACGCAACCCCGTGGCCCAGTTGCACTGCCGGTCCTGTGGCGCCAAGCTGGATTTTTCCGGTATCAATCTCCGTCGTCCCGCGCGCTGGAAAGTGGCGCTCAAGCGTGGGCTGCGCTTTGTCATTCTGACCGTTTTGCTGGCCATTTTGATCACGGCCCTCTGGCCCGCCACGCCGAAGGGAGCGGTCGGAACCGAGGACGAGGCCTATGCGGCCTGGCAAAAAGTGCAAAGCTTGCAAACGGCCTACCGCACCGGCCAACGCCAGCGTCACGTGTTCAGTGAGGCCGAGGTCAATGCCTATTTGGCCGTGCGATTGGCCGAGGCCCGGCCAGAGACGGCGGACGGTTCGTTTCGCCTGCCTTTGGAGGAAATAAACATAGCCTTTACAGATAGCGGATTTGTTGCTCATATAGGGGTCCGACGCGCGTTCCTGAAACTGACGTACGAACTCGTGGGGCGGGCGGAAGTGATCGATGATGAACTGGTTGTGGATATCCAACGGTTGACGTTGGGACGTACCCCGTTGCCTGGGCCGCTGCAATCAATGATTGAACAACGATTGGCGACGCTGGTCGGAGCCTTTACGGTGGAGCGTGAGTTGATGTCACAAACGGCTGAGATTGGATTCAGGGAAAGCCAGATGCGATTGCGGGTAGACCCTTGAGGGCTGGTTCGAATAAACAAAGGGATTGGAAATGAGAGACAAACGCGAATTCTACAATATGCTGATGGATATCGAAGGGAAGGATAGCTCCGAGTATGCCCGCTTGGTCGGCGACTTCGATTTCTCTCGGTTTGTGCTCAAAATCAGCCAGGTCCCTGCGGAAAGCAGCACCAGTCCGGCTCTCTTCATTGTGCGGGTGCCTCAGATCATCGCCGGATTTCCACCCCATTACTTTGATACCCCGGTCCGTCGCACGGCGCTGGAGGATTTTCTCACCCGCAAGGTCGCGGATCAGATTGATACCCTGGCCCAATACAACGAGGAAGGCATCTCCCGGCGCCATTTGTCCGTGGCCATGCCCGGCCAAAAGATTCTGCCGCGAACGTCCATGCTGGTGACCGAGGAATACGTGGAAGCGCGCATTTACGTGATGCTGCCGCAACGCGACGGACGTGTCGATGGCGAGCGGGTGCGGGACATCTTCTTCGAGGAGTTGGCCAGTGTGGTGAATGCGTCACTGGTCTACTGCAATCTGGATGAGCGCGAATTGACCGCGTTTGTCAACAGCATGGAAGACGCCGATCAGATCCGTCAGACCTTGTCGATGCGGGGGTTGCTGGGATTCGTGGCCGATGGTTCGATGTTGGCCCGCATGGGCAATACCGATTTTCCCGATTACGAGGCGGTGACGCCCTTGCGCGTGGACAGCGATATCCAGGTGGAAATGGAAGTGCCGAATGGCGGCACAATCAAGGGGCTAGGCATCCCTGCGGGGTTGACCTTAATCCTTGGAGACTCCTATTCCGGGCGTATCGATCTGATGAAGGCCTTGGCCGCAGGCATCTACAACCACATTCCCGGCGACGGTCGCGAGTTGGCGGTGACGGTGCCGGACGCCGTCTCCGTTGCCGCGGAGCCCGGGCGCAGCGTGCAAAAAGTGGATGTCAGCTTGTTTATCAAGGAAATGGAGGCGGGCAGCCAACCAGCCGAATTCAGCACGGCCGAAGCCGAGCCCAGCGCCTCGCAGGCGGCTGGCGTGATGGAAGCCTTGGAAATCGGTGCCCGCGCCTTCCTGTTTGATGAATCCACATCGGCCGCAGCGTTTTTGACCCGGGACACGCGTTTGTCGTCGCTGATGCCCGAGGCCGAGCGGCGTATCGCGCCATTGGCTCAGCGGGCGCGGCACATGGTCGACGATCTCGGCGTCTCAATCGTAGTTGCCGGAGCGGCGTCGGTGGCGGAGTTTATCCCCGTCGCAGATACCATCCTGCGGATAGACGAATACGCGGTCTACGACGTAACACAGGCCGCGAAGGCCCTAGATCCGGCCCAGTTCCAAATCGAAGAGGATCCGAATCCGCCTGATTTTGCTCAGGAACGCAACCGTTGGGTAGTGCCCAGCAGTATCGATTCCAGCAAAGGGACCGATGACCAGCATATCGTCGCGGAATCGATCGAATTGCTCCGGTTCGGTCGTGGACTTATCAATCTGCAAAACATCACGCAAATGGCGGACAAACATCAAACCGCGACCATCGGCCTGATCCTCTACTATGCCCGTTTGCGGTATATGGACGAAAGCCGACCCCTGCGTGAAGTGATGGACTTGATCGATCGCGATTTAGGTACCGAAGGCTTGGAAGTTCTCTCGCGTGATTTGCGCGGGGATTTGGCGCGGCCGCGCCGGTACGAAATTGCCGCCGCACTGAACCGTCTCTCTTCGTTGCGCGTCTCCCACATCGAATCCTAAGTCGCGGATGCGTCTGGTCGTTCAGCGGTGTAGCCGCGCGGCGGTTCGCGTGGGCGAAGAGGTCGTTGGGTCGATCGAACACGGCGCCGTGGTGCTGGTGGCAGTCGCCCGGGACGACCGCGAGGAACAGGCCGATTGGCTGGCGCAGAAGCTCTCGAAACTGCGCATCTACGACGATCACGAGGGCCGACTGAATGCGCCAATCCAGGACACCGACGGCGCATTTCTGGTAATCAGCCAATTCACCCTGTACGCCGATTGTCGCAAAGGGAATCGGCCCAGCTACCTGCAATCGGCGCCACCGGACCACGCGCGTTCCCTCTACGAATACTTTGTCAACGCTTTGCGAGCAATGGGGCACCGGGTCGAAACGGGGCGCTTCCAAGAGACGATGGCCGTGGAATTGGTCAACGACGGACCGGTCACCTTGATTTTGGAGCGCTCTTGACCTGCGGGTATTGCTCATGACACGCTCACGGCTGTTATGACATCGAATCAACAAACAACTGTGGGGGCCATCCAGAACGAGGTGCTTGCATTTACCGCGGGGCGCGATGTGGAACTGGATCGTGCCTTGATCGAGGTGGACTGCATCGGTTCTGCGGCGCATGTAACGATGTTGTCGCAGTTGGCCCTTAAGTCGCCCCTGTTTTCCGAAGACGATGTCACCGCAGTGATCGAGGCCTTGGTCGCCATCATGCGTGGGGCCCGCGCAGGCCGCTTCGAGATTACGCTGGCCGATCAGGACGTGCACTTGGCCGTGGAGCGTACGCTGACCGAGCGTTTGGGTGACATCGGTAAGAAAATCCATACGGCGCGCAGTCGCAACGATCAGGTCGCCGTTGATTTACGGCTCTTTGCCAAGCAAGAGTTGCTGGAGACGGTGACGGAGGCCGTCCAATTGGGGCGGGCACTGGCCCGTTTTGCGGCCGCACATCGTGAGATGCCCATGGTGGGGCGCACCCATATGCAGCCGGGCATGCCTTCCAGTGTGGGATTATGGGCCAGCGCCTACGTGGACGCATTGCTTGATGATGTCGTCCTGCTGGATGCCGCCTACGTGTTGAATGATCAATCGCCGCTGGGCTCTGCCGCCAGTTACGGGGTGCCATTGCCGATCGACCGTCAGCTTGTTGCTGATCTGCTCGGATTCGCCCGCCCGATTCACAGCGTGCTGCACGCCAACAACGCGCGAGGTAAAATGGAATCCGTGATCCTGTCGGCGCTGAGTCAGGTCATGTTGACCTTGTCGCGGCTGGCCCAGGACCTAATGATCTTTTCCATGCCGGAATTCAATTATTTCCAGCTCCCGGCCGAGTATTGCACCGGTAGCAGTATCATGCCGCAAAAACGAAATCCCGACGTGTTGGAGTTGGTTCGAGGCAAGGCCTCGCGCGTCCTTGCCCAGGGGATAGCGGTCTATGACATCGTCAAGGCCTCGCCGTCGGGATACAACCGGGATTTACAAGAAGCCAAAGAACCCTTTATAGACGGTTTATCCACGACCCGCGCGTGCCTGCGAATCATGCGGTTGTTCATGGACGGGGTGACCGTTAATCAGGCGGCGTTACGGCAAGGCTTTACCCCGGATGTCTTTGCCACGGACCGGGCCCTGGAATGGGTGGGTGAGGGGATGCCGTTCCGCGACGCTTATCACCGTGTCAAAGAGCAGCTCGCCGACCTCGAGCAAGTCGACCCCGTCGAAGCCATCCAGAAGAAGACCCATCTCGGCGCGCCGGCCGGATTGGATTTCCAAGCCTATGGGCAGCGGCTGGATGCAGTTGCAACCGATTGGTCCGCGCGGGAGACGGCGTATCACGAGCGGATCGGCCAGTTGCTGCGCGTCTCATATCCCGCGCTGTCAGCCGGTTGAGCCAGGGCCGTGGGGGGCGACCCGGCTTGGTCGGCGAACGATTACTGCAAAGCTGCCAAGACTGCGTCGTAATTGGGTTCCTGCGCGATTTCCGGCACCTGTTCGGTGTGGATGACGCGGTTCATTTCATCCAGAACCACCACGGCGCGGCTCAACAGTCCGGCCATTGGTCCGTCGGTAATCTCGACGCCGTAATCTTTGCCGAACGCCGGCGAGCGGAAGCAGGATAGGGTGACCACATTATCCAAGCCCTTCTCACTGCATAAGCGCTTGGCGGCGAAAGGCAAGTCCGCTGAAATGTTCAGCAGCACCACATCAGCCAAGGCACCCACCTTCGCGTTGAACTGTTCAGCCGACATGGCACAAATGCCGGTATCCAAGCTGGGCACGATATTCAGCACCTTGCGCTTGGCATCGAAGTCGGCAAGCCCGACATCGGCAAGTTCGCTGTTCGTAAGCTGAAAGTCCGGCGCATCCGATCCGATAGCCGGCAGATCGCCACACGTATGAATAGGATTTCCCTTGAGCGTTATTTGAGCCATTTCTTCTCCTCTTTTTCCGGTATACCTAGATGTTTCATGCGGACTATACGCTTTTTTTATTCACAGGCAAGCAGGAGTCCCTGACAGAAGGAGTCCCTAACGGTAGCGGACTTTTGTCGGTCAGCCCTCTGCTGCTAGCGGACAGGGTCAATAAGTTCTCCGCGCTACCTCTCTTTTGGAGAACCACTTGCACACCGTTTCCACCAATTTGGAGGGGCATCTGCGAGCCCTGAGGCCAAACAGGACTTTCCATTTACCGATACACAATCGCGGCGTCGCCGAGCTCCGCCCTCCCCCCAGAAAGACAACGGGTTCTGATCCAAGTGACCGATCGCTGCAATTGAACGTGCCTGGTCGTCATCCAAAGCGCCGCCGAGCGGCGCACTCCAAAGTGCGCTGAACACGTTTCTTTGGGCTGCGGTGCTGTGCGTTGCTTTGGGCTTCCCTCACGTTTTCTCTTTCGGCTCACCGGGACGGTTTGCCCTGCCAATCCCGTTATGCGAAGGCAGGGCGAATCCTCCGGATGAGCCGAGAAAAAGAAATGATCGCGGTCCGAACATAAGCCCGCGCTTCCTCTTGCGGCGTCGCAGAGCTCCGCACTCCAGCTTGTCGCTAACCGTGCATTGAAAGCGGGTTGCGAGAACTGAATGGCCCTGCGGCTGGCGGATTAATAGGTAGTTATTTTGTCTCGTCGCCGCCCCCTTTTTCGCGCAAACTAGGTTCATGTTAGGACTTTTAGGTATTGAAATAGGGCAGATTCCTGCGATCAATGCGACGCTAAATGCAGTGGCGACGTTTTTTTTGCTGGTGGGCTGGTGGGCGATCCGCAAGGGGGCCCGTCGCCGTCACATGCAATTCATGGTCGCTGCACTGGGCTTTTCGGCCGCATTTTTAGCTTTTTACTTGTATTATCATTTCAACGTCGGCGCGGTGACACGATACGAGCGGCAAGGCCTGATCCGCTGGATCTACTTTTTTGTCCTGTTTACCCATATCCCCCTGGCCATGTTGGTGGTTCCGGGCTGTCTGGCAGCGGTCTGGTACGCCATCCGCCAACGCTTCGACCGCCATGTGCGGATCACCCGCTGGTTATGGCCGGTATGGATGTACGTGTCAGTGACAGGCGTGATCATCTATTTGATGCTCTATGTTTTCCATTAGCGCGACCCGTATTCAATGATTGACTTCGTTGGCGCAATTTATTAATCTTCAAGCAGTTGGTTCAAAAATGAGCCATTTGGGGAAGCGCTAACCCGAAAGGAAGTCGCGGTTGTGGCAGCTGTACATAAGTCAAATAGTACCTGGGCACTAATCATTGCCTGTGGCAAATCTGAACAAATCTCCCCTGATGTCGATTCGGCATTTTTGCAAATGGGTGACCAGCCGCTGCTGGCGCACTCGTTGATTGCCTTCGAGCGGTGCCACGACATCGATGGGATCATGGTGATGGCCGGCAAGGACCGGCTGGATCATGTCGTCGGCATGGCCCGCATGTACGGGACGCCAAAATTGAAGAAGATTGCCGTCGGCGCGGTGCAAAAAACGGCGTCGATCAAGGCGGGGTTAAAGGCGTTGGCGGAAGAGCAGCCCTCCATCGTCGTCATCCATGAAGCCTCGCAGCCGTGCGTGAGCACCGCCGTCGTGGCGGAAACCGTGAAGAGTGCCAAACGGTATGGTGTAGCGGTAGCGGCGGAAAAGGTAGATGCCCCCATCGTCGATGTGCCGAAAGGCTTAAAGGCCGGAAAAGTTATGCCTGCCGGTCAAAGCTGGATGGTGCATATGCCGCTGGCGGCCAAGCTGGAAGCGCTGGAAAAAAGCCTCGGCCTGACCGGCAGCAAGGCGAAAGTCGATGATCAGGCCTTTCTGGAGCGCATCTGTAAAGGGGCACATTTGGTGCCGGTGGACCGTCCCAATCTACGGGTCCGCACTTTAGCGGATATCCAAATTGTACATGCGGCGATGCGGGTGTAGAGTACTTCATCAACCATTAAGGAGTAGAAGACGATGAGTGCGAAAACGAAGAAGAAGGGGAAAATGGCAATTCAAGATCAAATTATCGCCGGGTTGACGGATGCGTACTGGAAAGAAATCGAGACCGTGCAGAATTATATCGCGGTATCGACCAATCTGGACGGCGTGGACGCGGAGCCGATCAAGAAGGCCTTGCAAGGGGATGTGGCGGAAGAGTTGGGTCACGCCCAGCAATTGGCGAATCGCATTCGTGTCCTTGGCGGTTCAGTGCCTGGCAGCATGGCATTCAAGCCGGTTCAAAAGTCGTTGCAACCCCCCAAAGACTCCACCGACGTGGTTGCGGTCATCAAAGGCGTCATCGATGCGGAGGAAGACGGAATCGCTGGATACAACAAGTTGATCCGCCTCTGCGACGGCGTGGATTTTGGGACGCAGGACATGTGTATTGCCCTGTTGACCGACGAAGAAAACCATCGGCGCGAATTCAAAGGGTTTTTGAAGCAGTATACGCGATAACCGTGCGCTCGCTGCGGAATGCACGAATTTGCCCTACGCCTGATCCGACAGGCTCCAGTTACCGCGTTTAATCGCGTTGCGTCCATACTTTTCGCGCAGGGCGTCGACGGCCTCGTCGAGGCGGGCATTGCGCGCCCGGTCCTGCGCCTCAACACGGGCTTCGCCAAATAGATCCGGCTGGTCGTTGGCCACAATCATGCTGTCGGTAAACTGACTGACGCCGAATCCGATCAAGCGTAGCGGTTCCCGAATCCGCTGTTTCTCGAGTAAGCCCAACGCATGACGCAAAAGTTCGCGGTCGCTTGCGAGGGGACTTTGGAGGGTCTCTTGCCGGGTATGCGTGCGAAAACTGGACAATCGGTATTTCAGCGTCACACAGCGGGCATAGAGGTTGGATTTGCGCAGTTGGTGCCCGACCTGCTCGGTCAATTCGAGCAATACTTGACGCCAAACCTCCGGATCGCTGCAGTCCTCTCTAAACGTTTGCTCGCGCGAAATACTTTTTTCGGCCGTTTCCGGTTCCACGCGGCGGTCGTCCAGGCCATGCGCCAAACTCCATAAATGCTCGCCACCGGCGGGGGAGCCCATGATCCGCTGTAGCTCGGCCAATGACCGTTGCTGCAGATCAGCGATGGTAAACAGTTGATGTTCCGCCAGCCGCTTGGCGGTGACCTTACCGACCCCCCAAATGCGGCGCACGGACAGCGGAGCCAGGAAGCGGGTGATCGCTTCGGCATCACCGGGGACGACACACAAGCCATTCGGTTTCTCGAGGTCACTGGCGAGTTTGGCCAGAAACTTGTTGCCCGCCACGCCGATCGACGAGGGCAGATTCAACTGCGTGGCGATCCGTTGCTTGATCGTCCGGGCCAGTTCAAGCGGACTGCTCCACATGCGCATCACGCCGGTGACGTCCATGAAGGCTTCATCGAGTGACAGCGGTTCGATGTTCGGGGTGAATTGCAGCAGCAGTTCCCGCAGTTGTTCCGAGACCCGGATGTAGTGGTCCATCCGAACCGGAAGAAACACACCGTCGGGACATAAGCGCCCTGCCGTTTGCGAGGGCATGGCGGAATGGACGCCAAAGGTGCGCGCTTCATAGGAGGCGGTGGAAACCACCCCGCGCTGATCGGGCGGCGATCCGATGATCACGGGTTTGCCCCGATACAGGGGGTTATCGCGTTGCTCAATGGAAGCGTAAAACGCGTCCATATCGAGGTGCAAAATGGTTCTCATGCCGACACCGGGGTGAGCCAGACGGACTGATACGGGGCGAGAGTGAGCGATCCGTCCGAGAGGCCGCAGACGCGATCCGTCAGCAGATCCTGGGCGCTGGCAGCCGGTGGCCAGTTTAGGCCGGCGACGGGCCAGTCAATCGTGGTCGGCGCGGCGGCAAAGTTGGTCAGGTGCAGGATGACTTCGCTACTGTCCGGCGCCGTACGTTCCAAGGCAAAGAGGGTGTCAAGGATGCGCAGCACCCGTTGTGGTCCGCTGGGGTGAAAGGCGCGATGTGCCCGACGGATCCGCAGCATCTGCTGGTAAGCGGCGAAGACGCGATGGGCGTGGTGCTGAGGATCATTAATCATGCCCAGCCACTCGGATTCCGACCATTTCTGTCGGTTAATCGAGCGTGATTGGCCGGTGCGATTGACCCCGTCCTGATCATTGCGGGCTCCGAACAAACTATTGAAATAGATGCCCGGAATCCCGCGCATAGCCAACATAATCGCTTGCGACGAAAGAAACCGGGCGATCTGCGTGTCCGTCACCATGGCGGGATTCTCGCCCAGCAAATCGAAATACGTTATATTCAATTCGTACGGGCTCTCTGTGCCGTCCGCATTCCGCTTGAACGAGACGCGTCCGCCCATGCGGTGCACATGATCGATCAGGGCGTCAAAGGCTTTATCGTCAATCAAGCCGGTTAACGGACGGACGCCGACGCCGTCATGGGAGGCCGTGAAATTGAAGAAGGCTTGGTCCTCATTTAAGACCGGTAGCCGTTCAGCCCAGTGCGTCACGTGGCCGGCATACTGGGTCAACAGGCCGTGGGCCAGTAGCGGCGGCAGGCTGAATTGGTAGACCATGTGAGCTTCGTCCCCGTTGCCAAAATAGCTGATATTTTCTTCATGAGGCACATTGGTTTCCGTCAGCAACAGGACCTCCGGCGCGATCATAGGAATGAAATCACGCAGGAGCTTGACCACCTCGTGGGTCTGCGTGAGATGCACGCAGGGGGTGCCGGGGATCTTCCAAAGAAAGGCAATCGCGTCCAAGCGGATGATGCGCGCCCCTTTCGCTATGTACCACATGAGAATGTCGAGCATCTCGAACAGCACGTCCGGATTGGCAAAATTCAAGTCAACCTGGTCCGGGCTAAAGGTGGTCCATACATGCCGCTTGCCGCGACGGGTCTGGGTCTCGGATAGGAGCGGTAGATTGCGTGGGCGGACCACCGCCGACAGGTCCGTCGCCGGGTCCATTTCCAGAAAGAAATGCCGGTAGGGCGCAATGTCGCTGACGTAGTCGCGAAACCATTGGCTTTGTCGGGAGACGTGATTGATGACGAGGTCGAACATCAGCGCGTATCCGTCACGGAAGTGTTCGACATCGCGCCACGTGCCCAGCGCCGGGTCCACGGCATAGTAATCCTTGACGGAAAAGCCGTCATCCGATGAGTACGGAAAGAAAGGCAGGATATGTACGGTGTTCACCATTCCGGACATCCGTTCGTCCAACACCCGTTTCAGTGTGGCGAGCGGGGCTTCCTCCGGGGCATGGATCATATCGCCATAGGTGATTAACACCACATCCTGCTCGCCCCAGCCGGGTGCGGCAGGTGTGTGCCCGTTGATGCCGACGCCATAGCGTCCGATCATCATGTACAATCGATTGGCGAGGCCGTGCGCTTGGTCGCCGTAAAGGAAATGCAGGCGGTTTTCAATCCGTTGAAGGATGCGGCTGGATACGGACTTGAGCATCATTATAAATTGTCCAGACCGGTGATGTTCGTAACCAAGCTCCGCAGTTTGCGGCGCAGCACCGCGTAACTAAAGAATCGCTTCGCCATTTCGTAGTTATGTTCCACGGTCTCCTGCCGATGGGTGGGGTCCTCCAGCAGTCGCCGCACCTCCTCAACCACTTTACGGGTGAGAAACCCGTCCATCACCGGCAACTGAAAGCCCTTGGGTTCGATGTCGCGGGCGAAGATGGCGTAGCGATTGATCAATACCGGGACCCGGAAGTACAGGGCTTCCAAAAAGGCATTACCGAATCCTTCGTATAGGCTGGGATAGGTGATCAGATCGGCATGCGGGTAGAGGTCCCATAACGTATAGATTTTTTTGCCTTCACTGTCCAATTGGCGCACTTCGCCAATGCGCGTGGCAATAAAGCGAATATCCACTCCCGCAGCGTGGGCCAGCTCGGATAAAATGTTCCGATAATCAAACCCTTCGTCGCCGGCCTCGTGGGAAATCACCAATTTGTATTTCGGGTCCCCTAACATCTCGATTAACTTGATCGCATGTTCAATGCCTTTGCGGGGAACGATGCGGGTCGGTTGCAGGATCATGATCTCGTCAGGGCCGATGCCGATTTCGGCGCGAACGTCAGAGGCATAGTGATCCACAGGCGGTGGCGGATTTTCGAAATCGAGTACATTGGGAATCAGGATCGAGGAAATGCCCCGCCGCCACGCGAGATCCTCTTGCGCCGCCAGATTGATTACGGCGTGTTGCAGGCTGGGATGCCGACATGGGAAGGCCGCATCCAAATAATCGTGAACGGCATTGACCATGAATCGCTGGCGTTCCCAGTAAAAGTCATGATGATGCGCGATACAGGGGATTTGCGTCTCGTTGATGAATTCGGCGATCGCCACCCCCAAGGGCAGATTCATCGGAATAGTGATTGCATTCTGGATGATCAAAACGGATAAATCGAATCGATCCACGAATGTGTACAGGGTTTCCTTCAGATAGGCCGACAAATCGCGTATGCGTTGGCTAACCAGCGGGTCCCGGTGGGTGCGCCCCCAAATCCGGTCATTAATCCATTGCACTTCGGGGTGGCCAAAATACGCTTCAGGCACGCACAAGCTGATGTCCGGCGCACGATCCAAGCGTCCCGCGTACCAATAGCTGACGTGCTCATGGTCCCAGAGGACCTGGGCCCATTTGGCGCTTTCCAGGGATACACCGTCCAAACCTGCGAACCGTGTGGAAACAAATCCTATGCGCTCACCCATAATGACTCCTGTTGGCGTCTGCGACCATGCGATGCCTTGCCTGAAACGTATAGAGAGTCGGATTGAAAAAGCAAGAGAGGATTCCTTGGTGACCCGACTATTCCGTGTACGCGACGCGTTGTGCGCGATTCAGCGCCTGTCGAAGCTGGCGCAACAAGTGTTCGCTCTTGTAGGGCTTGTGCACCAAGCCGAGCGCCCCCGCCTCCATCAGGCGTTTCCGCTTCTCTTCCTGCACGTAGCCGCTGGTCAAAAGCACCGGGATTTCCGGGTCGATGTGCCGTAACGCCTTGAACGTTGCTTCGCCGTCCATCTCGGGCATAATGATGTCCAGCAGCACCAGATCCACCCGCCCGCGCAGTTCGTCCAAATGCTGGACACCCAGTCGCCCGGATTCCGCGGAAATCACCTGGTAGCCATGTCCCTTCAGCACCGCCGTCACCATTTGGCGCACCACCGATTCATCGTCGATCACGAGGATCGTTTCGGTGCCGGTCAATGTTTCAGGCCCGGCTTCTTCCGTCGTCTCCACCTCGCCGGGGTAGGTAGGGAAGTACAGCGTGAACACACTTCCGTGCCCTTCTTCGCTGTCGACGATCAGATGTCCCCCATGGTTGGTAACGATCCCGTAGACAATCGACAGGCCCAGCCCCGTGCCGCCCGATTCCGCCCGCGTGGTGTAGAATGGTTCGTAAATATGTTCCTGCAACTCTTCGGACATGCCGATACCGTTGTCTGCGATCGTCACGCAGGCAAAATCATCGTCGATGTCTTCACCCAGAATAATCCGTTCGCGCGGGGTCAGCGGCCGGCATTCTGTGGCAATGTGCAGCAGTGATTCGCTTTCCTTGGGCATCGCTTCCGCCGCGTTGAGGCACAAGTTCATCATCACTTGATTCAATTGGCCAGGGTCGCCATGAATCAGCGGCAACTCCTGTTCCAGATTCTCCTGAATCGTGATCTCCCGGCCAACCGAGCGGCGAATCAGCGCCAATACCTCCTGAATCACATGATTCAACGATACCGCTTGTTTAGCAAAATGCTTGCGCCTGGCGAAGGAAAGGAGTTGCCGCGTGAGATCGGCCGCGCGCACGGCCGATTGCTCGATCAGTTTCAAGTCCCGGTGCAAGGGGCCCTCCTCGTCCACTTTGGATAGCAAATAGGAGGAAAACCCGAGAATGCCGCTGAGGATGTTGTTGAAGTCATGCGCGACCCCGCCAGCGAGAAGGCCGACGGCCTCCATTTTCTGCGCTTGCCGTAGATGGTCCGCCAGCTCCCGGTTGACGACCTCCTGTTCCTCCGCGCGCAGGCGGGCGGCGACATGGAGCGCGGCCACGGTAATCAGCTCCACGTCCACGTTGTCATAATATTGTTTATCCGTGTCCAGCATACATAGGCTGCCACGAATCGTGCCGGTGGAATCCCGCAAGGGCGCCGCCAAACAAGTAATGAAATGCTGCTGCCGGATCGCTCCATCGTCCCGGTAGGGATCGGTCAGATTCAATGCATTACAATAGACGGGGATTCCGGACGTGGTGACGGCGTCGGCCACGCTTTGCGGCAAGACGAATCCGGCGTGGTCCAGTTCCGCCGTGCCGGCGACATACTCGCGCGGCGGTTCGGTGGCCACATGGATGGACACCGCCGTGGGGCGATACATGTCGTTCAATGTCTCGCAGACCCCGTGCATATAGCCGTCGATATCCGAGGGGAGTGCGCTGACCCGCCCAAAGAAGTGTTTGAGTTTCGCAATCAGCAACTGAGCCCGTTTGTGATGCTTTTGCATGGAATGCGCTTCTTCGCGCAGTTGCGTTTCCAGTTCCTTGCGCCGATTGATGTTGCGGGCCACGCACACGATGCCACGCACTTGCTGGGTGTCGTCGTGCAAGGGGCTCAAGCTCAACTCAAACCATTGATAAAACTCTTCGTTGCTGAGCAGCCTTAACTCGACCAATTCAGTGATCCCTTGTTCGACGCACCCTTGCAGGCTGCGGTGCAACAGCGGCAAATCGTCCTTGTGCACACAATCGGCCCATGATTTTTCCTCGCTGAACCAACGCGCAGCATCCAGGCCCGTATAGCGCTCGAATCCGGCATTGGCCGACAAGATGTCGCCATTGGCGCCAAGGATCAGCACCGGATCGGACGATTCCCTGAACAACACATTGAAGCGCTGCTCTGCAGCCTCCAATGCATAGGCCAGACCGTCCTGCGTCTTCATCGTGTCGAGATAGCGTTGTTCCCAGGCCGATGCCCATTCGAACACCAGCAAGGCCAATGGCTCGGCATGGGAGCCGGTGATGCGTTGGCGTCGGATGGCCGCGACGGGCCGGCCACGCAGGGTGGGGGGGACATCGGACAGTGTGACGGGCTCCGGGTCATCCATGCGTGTCCACCACTCGGCCGGCAGGAGCAGGTCGAAGAGGTCCGCATCCACATCCAGCCATTCGCGCAGCGAAACGTCCGGCGAGCCGGGAGCGATCTTTCCCGCCGCTTGATTCAAGTACACAATCCGCCCCTGACGATCCGCCAACACGACGGGTACGCGCATGGCATCTACAATCTGCTTGCAAACGGTTAAACAAATATCGGCTTCATCGGGCATCCGTGCGATCCCATCCTCTCCAGCATCGTATCCCTTGACTATACCCGACAAGGCCACGGATCGAAAGTGACTTTTACCGCGAACCCGCCGGAACCAGTTGACGCAGCGCACACTGGCGTGTCTTCCAGAGAATGGTCAGGGTGAGTGTTAGCGGTAGAATGATGGCCGCAAAGATCCAGTGGATGTAGGGAATATAGCGAAGGTCAAGGATCAACGTCGATAAGGGCTGGTCCAATCGCGCGGCGCTCAGGGTCACATAGCTGGTATAGACCAGCAGGGGCAGGCCCATAAAGCCAACGACGCTCCAGCGACACAGGCGTGTCTCGATAATGAAGACCACATCGCCGAGCCGGGCCGCTACCTCCTCGGCCAACCGGTTTACGACCCACAAAAGCCAAATAAAAGAAAACGCGAGACCAAACAGATTAATAGCAAAGTGATCGGTGGCCGGGCGCCGCATCCACCAAAACACAAAAGGCCCGAAATAAAATAACAAAAAGGCGAGAAACACTCCCAGCATCAGAAAACGGCGCCACGCCGCGCTTAACCCGTGCACACGGGTTAACGTGATTATGCCCCAGAAATAGAGTACGCCACCCAGCACATAAGACGGCAGTTGAAAAAACTGCGTCAAGCGCACCGAAATCATGCCGGTGAACAGCATCAGGCCGAGCGGAATGCTCCAAAGGATCCGGGTAAAGCCCATCGCCAATAGCACCCAGTCCCGTTCCTCGATCGCTTGAGCGGCTGGGACATCCGGTTCAGTAGATTCGTGTACGCCTTCATCCATCGGCTTAAGTATGCGTGGAGCAAAACCGATTGGCAAGCGCTGGGTCCGGCTGCAGAAGGGGGAGCAGCAGGCTCACGTGTTCAGCGCCTTGGAGTGCGCCGCTCGGCGGCGCTTTGGATGATGGCCGCACGCGTTCAACTGCGGCCAACGTGTCCTCGGATCAGAGTGCCCTGTCTTTCTGGAGGGAGGGCGGAGCTCGGCGACGCCGCGGAGGTAGCGCAGCGTCTGGTACCGAACATGACCGGACCACTATCGTGGCGTGGCGCAAGCGCCAGCCCTACAGACTCAACCGGATCATGAATGTAGGGCCGTCGCTTGCGACGCGCCGCAAGCTTACGAAAGTGGTTGGGCCGCTGTTGAGGACTGGAGTTCCGTATGATCAGATATCGCTTGATGCGTAATCAAGCTGTAGCCGCGCATGCTGGGCGCGGTAGATTGCGGCCAAGATATTGTAATGGCGAATTGGCACTCCTTCTTTCTCCCTTTGATACCAAATTTCCTGAGTTCCACATTGGGACACCCGAGGCGAAATCGTAATCGAAGTCCCGGCTCATGTTAATTCCCATTTCTGCATCGGATTAACCTGGATTAGAGTTTCTCCCCTCTTTTCTTA
>SKLK01000077.1 GCA_007123265.1 Kiritimatiellia bacterium | reverse complement strand
ACCGAAGCCGGCGGTCCACCCAATGTCGTCGTCGGCATCGGCCAACCGACGATCGAATCGGCCCAGGCGCTGATGAAGCATCCGGGCATCCGGATTCTCGTCGTCACCGGCGGCGGTGGCGTGGTCAAGGCGGCGATGGCCAGCGGCAAGCGCGCCATTTGCGCCGGGCCGGGAAATCCGCCCGTGGTGGTGGATGAAACCGCCGACCTCAATCAAGCCGGTCGGGACATCGTGCTGGGCGCATCAACGGACAACAACATCATCTGCGCCGATGAAAAGGAAGTCGTGGTGGTGGATTCGGTGGCGGATGGCCTGATCAAGGCCATGGTCCAACACGGCGCCGCCCTGATCGACAAGAGCAAACGCACGGCGCTGGAACAAGTGATATTCACTAAGATGGCTGGTCCCCGCGGCCACGCAGAAATCAATCGCAAGTGGATCGGTCAAAATGCCGATCGCATTCTCGCGGAACTCGGCATGAACGTGCCCAGCACCATTCGCCTCGGTATTATTGAGGTCGACATCGATCATCCGCTGATGTGGACGGAGCAAATGATGCCGATCCTGCCCATTGCGCGCGTGCCCAACGCGGATCGCGCCATTGATCTGGCCTTGGAAATGGAAGGCCAGTGCTACCATACCGCCATCATGCACTCGAAGCATTTGGATCGATTAAGCCGCATGGCGCGTGAATGCAATTGCAGCATCTTTGTGAAAAACGGGCGATCACAGGCAGGCCTAGGATTGGGCGGTGAGGGCTATACCTCCTTTACCATCGCCAGTCCCACCGGCGAAGGCATGACCGGACCGGTCAGTTTCTCGCGTTGGCGGCGCTGTACGCTCGTGGATCATTTCCGTATTGTCTGATGAAGTCCTATCCCGCTATTGCCATCTTGGAGTTCCAGGACATCGCGGCCGGTATGCATGCCACCGATGCCCTGATCAAGAAGGCGCCGATTTCCCTACTCAAGTGCGGGACCATTAGTCATGGCCGGTACCTGACGTTGATTTCGGGCAGCACCGCTTCGGTTGAGGAATCCTATCAGGAAGGTCTGTTTTGGGGGCGCGACCAGTTGCTGGATCACGTCTTCTTGCCGGATGTGGCCCAGCCCCTGCACGACGCCGTATTCGGTCATCGCACCCCCTGCCGCGAAGGCGCCATTGGCATTATCGAGACCGGCACCGCCGCCTGCAATATTCGCGCCACCGAACGAATGCTGAAAGGCACCACTGTCGACCTCGTCGAATTGCGGGTGGCAGACAGTCTATTGCACGGCAAGGCTGTGACCTTGATCAATGGCGAATTATACGATGTCGAGGCGGCCGTTGAGATGGCGGTCTTTGAACTCGAAACCAAGCAACGCCCCGTTCAATACCGGGTGATCACATCGCCGCACGAGGCTTTGGCAGCTCAAATCAACTACAGCACCTCGTTCGGGGAAGCACAACTCACCAACCTCAATGGAGAACTGGCCTGATGAAAATTGGAAAAGTAATCGGACGCGTGGTTCCCGCTGAAGTATATGAGGGGCTGGAAACCGTGCCAATGCTTTGGGTCCAACCCTTATCGCGCGACAAAAAACCCAAAGGCGGCGCCGTCGTGTGCGCGGATGCCACCCGTATGGCCGGACCGGATGAACTGGTCTATTTCGAGGGCGGACGGGAAGCGGCGATGACACTGGATCCCGCTTTTGTACCCGTCGACCACGCCATCGTCGGCATCGTCGATGACTGGCATCAGGAGAAAGGCGGCACCCCATGATGACCGGCATCGTCAGCGGACATATCGTATCCACCATCAACCACCCCTTCTACGATGGCCGACGTTTGCTCGTGGTCGACAAGACCCATACCGACGGCCGCCCCACCGGCGACTACCTGGTCGCCATTGACTCCGTTGACGCCGGCATCGGTGATCGCGTCCTGGTCCTCGACGAAGGCAATGGCGCACGCCAAATAGTAGAGGACAGCGCCGCGCCGTTGCGGTCCATTATTGTTGGAATCATTGATCACATGGAACTGGATTAGATCCGCGAAACGAGGAGTCCGGTCCGGCACTACCAAAGAAAGGAAGCGGACACGATGCGTGCAATCTTGATCATTCTGGACTCGGTCGGTATTGGCGAAGCGCCCGATGCCGCGCAATACGGGGATGTCGGCTGCGGCACCCTCCCCCACATCGCCGAGACCGTCGGCGGACTGAATCTACCACTCCTTCAATCCTGGGGATTAGGCAACATCCCTGCCCTATTGCCTAACGGCACCCCGTTGGAGGGGGTCGCGCCTGTGGACAACCCCCTCGCCTCGTATGGGGCCATGCAAGAGGTGTCCGAGGGCAAAGACACCATCACCGGCCACTGGGAAATCGCCGGTATCGCCATGAACCCCGGCTTCAGCGTTTTCCCGCCCGATCCGCCCTCGTTCCCCCCCGATCTGCTCAACCCCTTTGTTGAACAAACCGGTCGCAACGTGATCGGCAATAAGGCCGCCAGCGGCACGGAAATTATCGCCGAATTAGGCGAGGAACATATGCAGACGGGCAAATGGATCGTCTATACCAGCGCCGATTCCGTTTTTCAAATTGCCGCCCATGTGGATGTCGTGCCCTTGGAAGAATTATACAAAGCGTGCGAGATCGCGCGCACGTTGTGCGACCCCTATCGCACAGGCCGTGTCATTGCACGCCCGTTTAGGGGTGAACCGGGGGCCTTCGAGCGTACCAAAGACCGTCGCGACTACGCCTTTGAACCGACGGAACCCCTAATTCTGGAACGCGTCAAAGCGGCAGGCATACCGGTGTATGCCGTTGGCAAAATTGAGGACATCTACGCCCACCGCGGGATTACCGAATCGGATCATACGGGCAACACGGAAACCTCACAGGAAGCCGTCGTCCGATTTACCCGGGAAAAACATGACGGCCTGATCATCGCCAACTTTATCGATTTCGATATGATCTATGGCCATCGTCGAGACCCGCAAGGGTACGCGGATGCGTTAGTTCAAACGGATCAGTTTTTGGCTGACTACGTGTCCATGCTACAAGAGGATGATCTGTTGATCGTTACGGCGGATCATGGGAACGATCCCACGTTCAAGGGCACCGATCACACCCGCGAATACGTGCCCCTGCTTGTCTATCAACCGGGCAAACCGGCACGCAACCTGGGCCTGCGCGTCGGTTTCTACGATATCGCCCAAAGCCTGGCCGACTATTTCCAGATTGAGGCCATGCCGCAAGGCCGCTCGTTCTTGACGACCTAAGGTGTTGCGCCCGGGGTGACCGGTTAGGCAAGCCGTATTGGCGTATTCTTGGCAGACCGCAAACGGACGCCTTGGATAGTATGACTATGACCGGGCTGTAGGGCCGTCGCTCTTGTCACGCCGTAGGCCCTGCGGAGGCCGATGCGACGCGCCGCGACTTAATCAAAGCGCCCTTCAGCCAGTACCGCAATCCAAGGCCTCCCAACATCAACAGCGCCAGCGCCAGAAGCGGCCACCACTGCCGCCACGACAGGGCCGCATCCTCCACGCGTACCGCGTGATGCATCGCCGAGGTGTAGACATAGGCTTTAATCGCAAAGCCAATCGCCGTACTGGCGACAAAGCGGATCAAGGACAAGTTCAGCAGTCCGGCGCCATAATTGAGCACCGGATGCGGGAAGCCGGGGAAGATGCGTAGCGCACACAGCATCGTGAAACCTGCCTGAGCCTGCAACAGGCGATAGCCCGCCGTGTCCCGATAGCGCGCGGCCCACGACTCCGGCATGCGCCGGGCCAGCCCATAGGCCAGCAGTCCACCTACAACACCGCCGAGCACGGACCACCACGTAGCCCACAGCGGTGTAAACATCACACCGGCCACCAGCATCAACGTAGAGGCCGGTAGCGCGAAGAGATACAGCGCCGCCATCAAGGCCGTTAACGCCCAAGGGGCCCACGCGTGCGCGGCCTGCGCTTCCATCCAATCCGCCAGAGCACGCAAATCCAGTACGCCCGCGCGATGCAGGACAAGTGCGGTGACCACCGCCAGCAAGACCGCAAAACCGGACCACGGGAGCCGTTTCATGACTGAACCGAGATCACAATTTCACGTTGATGTGCGCGGGCCCGGTGCTCCCAGAGAAAAACCCCTTGCCAGGTACCCAGCAACAGGCGTCCTTGCGTGAACGGGATGGTCTCGCTTGTCCGCGTCAACGCCATCTTGATATGGCTCGGCATATCGTCCACCCCTTCCAGCGTGTGCGTGTACTGGGGATCATTTTCAGGCACCAACCGGTCCAGGTACTGTTCCAAATCGTAGCGGGCCGACGGATCCGCGTTTTCCATGATCACCAGGCTGCAACTCGTGTGGCGGCAGAACACCACGACGGTTCCGTCTGTAGCGCCACTTTCCGCCAGCGCCTGCTCCAGCTCGTGCGTGAATTCCAGTGTTTGTTTTGGCCGCGACCGCAGCCGGATACATTTCGTGAACGTGGCCATATCGTTGTAATTCCTTTGGACCGCCCCATCATACGCCAAACCGACCGGGTTGCAACAAATCCGCTTGCGCTGCGCCCGTCGACGACGTATCTTGCAGCATCCTCAATCAAGTGGGGGCGACATGGTTTCGACGTGTTTGTTGAAGCTGTGGTGGCATGCCGAGGACCCCGGTTGGCCTCGTAAAAATATCCGGGAAACAACACAAAAGCCAACGAAGAATTGGCCCTCGCGGCGTAACATAAGTCCGTGACGTCTTTACACTGATGTCTGCTAGGTGATAAAGGCGACGACAGCAGGCTGGCGCTGAAGCTGAGTAACCGGGCCTAAGCGCGAGACCTTTACGTGGTTGCTGGCTGGATGGATAGCCTGTCCGTTGGCGGTTCATCCAGTGAGATTCAAAGACGGAACAAGCATGTAGAAGCTACAGTGACGCTGATGCGGACGGGGGTTCGATTCCCCCCGCCTCCACCATTTTTCGCATAAGGCACTTTATCTCTTGGACTCTTCGGAGTCTTTTTCCGCCATCTGTTGCTCGTAAGCCCGTTTCGTGGACTCAATAAGCGGCGCGGCCAGCGATTCGGTCAGCTTGATTTCCGCCTTGCAGTTCGGACAGGTGATGGTCGGTTCGGTGGTCATTACGAAACCCTCCGCTTCTTTACGGAATACTTGGCACAACGTTCCCGCACGCCAAATCCGACCTTCTTGGGTGGCGGTTCGGGCGGAGGCAGAAGCAGGGGGCGGATTTGACGGTAGAGTTCGCGGATTTTGTCGTCGTGGGACAGCAGAACATTCTCGATCTGTGTCAGGCGCGCCTCCAATTCGGCTCGTGAAAGGAGTTGCTCCCGCATCTTCACGAAAGCGCGAACCACGAAGACGCTCATTTCCTCCGCCTAGGGACTCCGGAAAATGTTGGCGGCCATGATGGCACCATGCTCTGTGAATACATAGGGAAGATAGCGGACATTTCGCTTGGATGCGGTTCCAGTTTGGAACCGTATGCCCGGTTCATCTTTTGAGGTTCCAGCTTGGAACCTCAAAGAGGCAAATTCTTTGTGATCCTTGCGATCTTTGCGGTTAATCGTCTTCATGTTCAGGCAGGTGGTCGCAATTTGCGACCACCCCGGTTCTTCTTTACGGAATACTTGGCACAACGTTCCCGCACTCCAAACCCGATCTTCTTGGGCGGCGGTTCGGGTGGCGTCATTAGCTGGCGGATGGCGTCGAAGACCACTTGGAACTGGGCGTCGTATTTCTTTTCCAGTTCGGCAAGTTTCCTGGCTAAATCCTCGTGCGTGGCAAGAAGTGTCCGCAATTGGACGAAAGCCCGCATAATGGCGATGTTTACCCGGATGGCCTGCTCACTGTTCAGCACGGTGGAAAGCATGGCCACGCCCTGCTCGGTGAAGGCCATCGGGGCGTAACGCTGCCCGCCCCAGCCGGATCTTGAGGTCACAAATTGTGACCTCAAGATCGCAACATCTTCTCTACCAAGGACAAACATAAAATCGGGCGGGAAGCGATCAGCGTTCCGCTTTACGGCTTGTTTAAGCACCTTCGTGGGGACGCCATAAAGCGCGGCCAGGTCACGGTCCAGCATGACTTTCTGCCCGCGCAACAGGATGATGGCCTCGCGAATGCGTTCAACGGGAATAAGTTCCGCTTTTTTCGCAGTCATTTTGCGCTATCTCCAAATGCCTGGAGTGCGTCTAACATATCACAGATTGTGATATATTCTGTAGCGTCCTGCGAGTAAGCTGAATTCGGAATCATTGTTCTATATCTGGCGGACCCGTTAATTTTATCCCGCGTTCACACCGCTCCCCATGGGGCCGGGCACATCGTGAACAACGCGAAGATGGTATACCTCTACGAATCACTTGACCAGTCTGTTCCCCCGTGTGGGATACTCCCGCTTCATTTGGTGAGGTGGTCGCAATTTTCGACCACCTCGTCTTTTCCCGGCTGGGATAACTGAAACATGAAGTCCAAGCGCATAGTCATTAACACTTCGCGTATCACGACTATCCCGTCACGGCGGGATTTGACAAATGAGCGCTGCGATTGCATTATGATATCAGAATGATATCAAACAGGGGGTTTCTATGACCGCTGTAATTGTTCGTGATTTGCCCGAGGAACTGCATGGATTACTGAAGGAGGATGCGCGGCAGCATCATCGATCCATGTCCAAACACATCGTGGCCATTCTGGAGGATGCCTTGCGTGAACGCCGCAAATCCGTCCTGCCCAAGCCCCTGAAAACGTCGCACCCCGTTACGCCCGAATTCATTGACTGGGCGAAGCGCGAGGGGCGGGCTTGAATGAGAAGCCACGGGTAATCAACAAATAGAGGAGCGGCCAGGGACTCAGTCACAGGTCCGGATACGCGCAAGCGGTATCGGATTCGCTCAAAAGCGCTCTGTGATGGGCTTCACTCGTATGCGCGAATCAAGCAGCCGATTATTCAAACGCGGCGCTTCATCCGGCACCACCACCCACGCGTTGCCCATGAGCTCGTTCAGTCCTTGCACGATTTCATAAAAGCTGAGGCCCGGATTCCCGTCCACATGATAGATGCCAGCGCGCTGCGAAGCCATGATTTCGATCAGCCCAGCGACCGTGTCATCCAGAAAGGAGCAGGCTTGAATCCAATGGATGCTGGCCGCGATACGTCCTTGTTCGCAGAAGGTTCGATCCAAATAGTCCACCATTTGATTCCCGCCGGGGCCCATACCAATCTGCCAACCCAATCGCGCCACCTGTGCAGCGGGATTCGCCGCCAAAACACGCTGTTCACAGTCCCGTTTGTAAAGTCCATACTCATCCGTCGGAACAGGCTTATCCGTTACAGTAAATGGGCCGTGCTGCGTCGATGCATAAACCGATACGGAACTTGTATACAAAAACCGGATATCCAACTCGGCACATAGGCCAGCGATCCATTCCGCCCAAACAGGGCTACCCGTGGCGAGATGAAAAAACCAGTCCGGCTGCGCAGTCCGAATAAATTCGGCAACCGCCTCTTGATCATCGGTTGATACACGCTGCCGATCCCAAGCCACCACATCGTGGCCAGCCGCGCGAAGTGACTCCACCAAAACCGGGGCCACGGTTCCGCCTGTACCCGTAACAATCGCCTTCATATCATTTTGCTCGAATTAGGCATCGGGATATCCACCCTCACTATTCTCATGAATGGCTCTTCCCCGTTCGAGGCTTTCTGAAAAAGAAGGATGGTGGCGGGAGAAGGATTCGAACCTTCGAAGGAATAATCCAACAGATTTACAGTCTGCCCCGTTTGGCCGCTTCGGTATCCCGCCGCACAAGCATCAGGTACTGAAAGGACCTGAAAGGAGCAAGCATAATAGCCAATTTTTACGGCTTGTCCACCCCCCTATTCAACAAAGTTACCTGAATCAAGTCGCAGATGAATACCCCCTTGTTTCGCGGAGGTAAGGGCATAGCCATCCGCAATCGTATAGCCGGGAATCCATACGACCTCGCCGCGACAGGTTACCAGCGGGAGCTGCCTGCGCAGGGCTTTGGGCACCTTCCGGTCCACCCAAATATCCTGAATCTTACGCCGTCCGGCAGCGCCCAGCGGATGAAAGGTATCGCCGTCCTGCCACGACCGCATATACAGACCCGCGCGCCCCACACGCGCCGCCGCCAACGTGGCCGTAGCCGGCCATTGCCCAATCGTTTCCCGCTCAGTTCCCTGCACCCCTCGGATAGACTGAACCACCACGCGTAGCCCCCACTCCACCAAATTCCGCGCACCGGACGCCGGCAAGCGCACACGCGGTCGTACAGACTCGCCGTCCTCCTTCCCGTACACCAGCCGGACCTGATTATACTGGCGCATCAGCCGATATTCCCCAACCAACGGCACGCCCGCAGAACCGCGCCCTGAATCGATTAGCCGAATGCAGCGATTGATCATGTCGAAACTGATTTGCTCCGCCAGGGCCGCCCCCCTCTTTTGCAGATAGGCCATAAGCACCCGACGCCTGCGCGGTAACGGCAAGGTCTGCAACGCCGCCACGTCGAGGACACCTTGACGCTCACACTGCAGCAGGTCGGCAGCGGTGAGTATATTGAGCGTATCTTCGTCGTCGCGCACCAACGACGCCGTACGAGCCAATGCCGGCACGATGGCGGGATTGAAGGCATCCCGTAGCAACGGCAACAAACGGTGACGGATGCGGTTGCGCACGGGGTCGGTGGACTGGTTCGTGACATCCTCCCGCCACGTGACACCTTGCTGCCGCAAGTAGGCTTGCACGTCTTTCTTGCGAACGCTCAAGAGCGGGCGCAGTATGCGTAATCCATCAAGCTGGGAATCCACTTGCATGCCGCCCAACCCCGTCAGGCTGGTACCGCGAATCAACCGATACAGCAGGGTCTCCGCCTGGTCATCGGCGGTGTGTGCCAAAACCACTGCGGCATATCGATGGCGACTAGCCAAACGTTTAAAGCAGGCCAACCGCTCGGAGCGCGCGGCCATTTCCACGGAGACCCGCTGTTGTTCTGCTTTTGCGCGGACATCCGGACGACACACGTGAACCGGGATCTGCCAATCGCGACAACAGCGACGTACCCAAACCGCATCCGCCCGTCCGTCGGCGCCCCGTAAGCCATGTTCCACATGGGCCACACCCAATTGCCATTTACGCGTTTGCGCCAAGGACCGCATCAAGGTTAATAGGCCGATCGAGTCGCTGCCGCCGGAAACGCCAATCAACAGTCGCGTACCCGCCGGCAGATCTGGCAAGGAATCCAGCACCTGCTTTACCGGCATCGCGAGATCGCGCATCACAGTTCCTCTAGGGATCGGGGCGGAGTAGCTCCAGCCCGCCCATATAAGGGACGAGCGCTTCGGGCAACTTAACGCTGCCGTCCGGCTGCTGCCCATTTTCCAGAATCGCGACATACAGACGGGCCAAGGCCACGCCGGAACCATTGAGCGTATGCACAAATTGCGGCTTGCCGCCTTCGGGCCGGTAACGGATGCCGGCACGCCGCGCTTGGAAATCACCGAAATGACTGCACGAAGACACCTCCAGCCAGTCCTTGTGTCCGGGCGCCCACAGCTCAATATCGTAACAGCGGGCCGCTGCAAAACTTAGGTCGCCGGTGCACAATTCGATCACCCGATACGGTAAGCCCAGCCGTTGCAGAATGGTCTCCGCATGGCCCACCAACAACTCCAATTCGGCCGCTGCCGCATCGGGCTCTACAAAGCGCACGAGCTCGACCTTGTCGAACTGATGCAAACGGATCAATCCGCGCGTGTCCCGTCCCGCAGCCCCCGCTTCGCGCCGAAAACAAGGCGTGTACGCCACATGCGCCACGGGTAAAGGCCCAGCCATGATTTCGTCACGATATAGATTCGTAACCGGCACCTCCGCCGTCGGAATCAAATAGAGCGAATCGGCCGGGACCGCATACATGTCCTCGGCCATTTTGGGCAATTGGCCGGTTCCGGTCATCGCGTCGACATTGCATACGAACGGCGGACTGACCTCTGTATAACCATGTTCGCGCGTGTGAATATCCAGCATGAACTGGATCAGCGCCCGCTCCAAGCGGGCGCCCTGCCCTGTGTACACGACGAAACCCGCCCCAGCGACCTTGGTCGCCCGGGCAAAATCAACCAAGCCGAGCTGTTGCGCCAAGTCGGTATGCAACTGCGGCTCGAAGTCAAACGTCGCGGGCTCGCCCCAAGCGCGAACAAAACGGTTACCACCGGCATCTTCGCCCACGGGGGTATCGGCGGACGGCATGTTGGGCACCATCAATAGGTGCTCGGCCAACTGCTCCTCAAGTTTTCGTATCTCATTATCCTGCGCGGCGATTTCCTCACCGACCTGCCGCATCCGGTTTTGCTCCTCGGTAGTGTCCTCGCCGGATCGTTTTTTCAGGCCAATCGCCTTGGAAACCGTGTTGCGCTCCTGTTTCAGCGCCTCCACTGCCACCAACCGATCGCGTCGTTGCCGGTCCATGTCCAAAAGGACCTCGATATCCACCGGCGACCGCCGGTCGATCAACGCTTGTTTCACCGCATCCGGATTTTCGCGAATAAATTTAATATCCAACATGTAACTGTATTCCTATCGTTTTCCTGCGAAGGCCCCGGACATGATCCCGACCAGGTCGGACCTCAAGGCGACCGGATGATCAAAAAGGGGCTGTCCTCGTTCAGGCGAATGCCCAGCGCCTGAGCGTTTTCCTGAATTGCCTTAAGCGAAGGCGGATCAAAGTTGCGGCCCATGAAATCCAGGTGCTCCATGGTTTGATAGGTCCACATCGCCGATTGCGGATTGGGCACCAACGGGACATCCAGAAGCAGCCCCGCACTGCGCATCCCCAGTCGTTCCAGTCGGCGCAGGAAAATCTCCTCGTCTTCCGTGCGCATAAGACGGGCATTGATAATACCCACACCTTGCTCATAGCGATACACGGCATGCTCGGCAAAGTCCTGCTCTCCCGCATAGAGCAGAATCAGCGCCGCGTCGGCGGGATCCCGAAGATCCACTAGCGCATCAGCCACACCCCCCAGCGTATCGGCCTCAATCGCGTCGGTTTCGCGCAGCGTGACCGGTATCGCCGTGTTCAATTCCATAAAGGCGCGAACCCGTTCCACCTGATCGGCTGATAGATCGCCCACCACGGCCAACGCCAGACCGGTATACCCCGAATCGCTGACCGGGGCTAACCCCTCGTCCGCCCAAAGACTATGCCCAGCCATCAATCCCAGTCCTATTACACAGACTATCCAACGCCACCACTGCATATTCGTTCTCCGTTAGTTGAGGCTGTACTCTAATTACATTGGCCAACTTTTGCAATCGGATGATTAGGACACTATTTCTCTGTCCCTAACGCCCGCCAGAACCAATAGGCAACGGTTTGGCCTCTGCTGTAGCCGCGCACGCTGGGCGCGGAAGAACATGGTGAGGACAACGCGATGGAAGCCAGATCGAGCACCCGCTCCGACCGGCCCCAACGGGACCGGCTACAGTTTGAGCTGCCGCTCTCCGCCCCTTCGACAACCGAAACGGGACACTATTTCTCTGTCCCTAACGCATTCTCCCTAACGCCTTTGGCACCCGGGATTGTCGACTTGCCCGACGATTCCTCTTTTGATACAACCCACTGCGTATGACGACCGTGCATTCCCACATTAACCGCCCGATTCATTTGGCCCGGCGCGACGCTTTTTATGAGCGGGGCTTGGAACTGCTGTATCTGCCGCTACAGGAAATGGACACCCAAATGCGGATTCTACACCTGCACCAGGTCTTAGGGGTGCTGGAAACCGCACGTAAACACGCATTTTTCGCCAGCCGGTCGCCCAACATCTTCCCCCGCGAGTCGGACTTCCTGCATTTCCTTGAGCTGATCCATGACAACGTCCAATCGATGCATTCGATGATGGAGCATCAGGCGCATCTCGAGGCGGCGGAGAGTTTTCTTTGCCAGTTCCTCAACACCACGCGGGATCAATGTCAATTGCCCGCCATGCATTACCGCCGCCGTGCGGAGGACTTAATGAGCGGGCTTTGGCAGCTTTTGCGGTTGTCTCATGCCCCGTACCGGTCGCTGCAAAAGGAGTTCACCTCCTCCGCGCAGGCCCAGGAACTGGAACGATACAAGAAGGCGTTCGCCAGCTTTCGCAACGAATCCCACACCCGGTTCCCAATTCCGGAACCCGCCTCGTCGCAATAGACAAGGCGCGCGCCGGGCAGCCGTGCTGCAGGCGCTATTCCGGACGGTCCTCGATCGGCACAATTTCGCGTTTCACTGGGCCGGTATAAATCTGGCGCGGTCGACCAATTCGCTGATCTTTGTCGTCTCGCTGCTCCAGCCAATGCGCAATCCAGCCGGGCAAACGCCCGATCGCAAAGATTACCGTGAACATGTTGGTGGGAATGCCCATCGCCCGCAAGGTGATGCCGGTATAGAAATCGACGTTCGGATAGAGCTTGCGCTCGACGAAATACTCGTCGCTCAAGGCCCGCTCTTCCAGTTGAACGGCAATATCAAGCAACTCATCCTTAATACCCAGGGTGTTGAGCACATCTTCGCAGGCCTTCTTGGCGATCTTGGCCCGTGGATCATACGATTTGTAGACCCGATGCCCAAAACCCATCAGCCGGAACGGATCGTCCTTGTCCTTGGCGCGGGCAATGCAGGTGTCGATCGTCATGCCCTCGCGATGAATCTGTTCCAGCATCTCGATCACCGCCTGATTTGCGCCACCATGCAATGGTCCCCACAGGGCACAGATGCCGGCTGAAATCGAGGCATACAGGTTCGCCCCTGAACTGCCGACCAAGCGAACGGCGGAGGTGGAGCAGTTCTGCTCATGGTCGGCATGCAGAATCAGCAATTTATTCAGGGCACGCACGGTAATCGGATCAATTTCGTAATTGGCCACGGGCGTGTAGAACATCATGTTCAAGAAGTTCTCCACATACGTGAGCTTGCTGCTGGGATACACATGCGGCGCGCCAATCGACTGCTTGTACGACAACGCCGCCAAGGTCCGGATCTTCGACAGCAGCCGGGCCACGGTAAGATCAATTTCCTCTTCTACAGACATGTTCAATTCCCGATAGAAACTGGACAGGGAAACGACCATGGCGGAGAGAATCGCCATCGGATGCGCATCTTCCGGATAATTCTTGAAGAAATTGCGCATATCCTCGTGAATCAGCGACTTTCGATTCAACAACCGGGAAAAGTGTGTCAATTGGCTCTGATTCGGCAAGTGCCCGTGCACGAGCAAATAGGCGACTTCGATGAACGTGCAGTCATTGGCCAACACGTCGATCGGATATCCGCGATACCGTAGGATACCCTTCTCCCCGTCGATAAAGGTGATGTCACTGATGCATGAGCCGGTATTTCCGTACCCGGGATCGTAGTTGATCAATCCAGTATCCTGCCGCAGACTACCCATCCGAATGGCCCGCTCGCCTTCGGATCCCTCAAAGACCGGATACGAATAGGTTTTATCCGCGTATTTTAGCTCTGCCGTTCCAACTTCCTTTACCTCATGCATCGCCGACTCCTCTCCCTCTAGTTAAAATATGCAGCCCACCGTTGCGGATTTGCGTCGACACCACGCCCTATCCAAAATATGAAATGGCTGCCTGACAAGGCGACAACCGATGGGTCCCGGCGCTTTTGCCCTGTACGTTGACTGCAAAGCAGACTATAAATTGGCCATACTACCGTGACAAGACAAAATGCCGCATCCGAATTGTTCCATGCCGATCCGATTGCCTACTGGCCCCCTTTCGTCGCAGACACTTCCCGACGAAGGCAAAGTGCGCCCTTCCATGCGCAGGTGCCGCCAGCCATTCCGGTCCCGGACGAGCATGCTGCACACCCTGACAGGTGGCCTTCTGTTGAGTGTCTGGACTAGCATGGCCACCGCAGCAGAGCGATCGGCCGACGCCCCCACATCGGCGGCAGAATCGGCAGCAACCCTGACGCCGGCCCCGTCAGCCGAAGCCCCCTCCGCCCGCGTTCGCCGCCACACGGTCGGCACGCCATGGCATCGCTACCCGTTGCGCCAACCGGTACCCGAGGCGACCACTGATGACCAACGGCCGTTCACGGTCGAGCACCACCCCAACGGCGATTTAACCCTGAGCCTTGAGCTCAGTGCCGATGAGGCGATCTGGGGGTTTGGTCAACGACTGGACGCCTTCAATCTGCGCGGTACCCGACTGGAAACCTGGGCCACCGACGGCTGGAACCGCCTCGACACCTCCTACTTTGCCGTACCCTTTTTCATCAGCAGCCATGGATACGCCCTATTCGTCAATCATCCCGGGCGCATTCAATTCGATATCGGCGCAACCGTGGCCAACCGCCTGTCGATTCGTGTTCCAGACGCTGCCGTGGAACTGATCGCGTTTGAAGGGGCCCCTGCCGAAATCGTCCAAGCCTACACCGAGTTGGTCGGACGCCCCAAATCCGCGCCCCCCTGGATCTATCGTCCTTGGATGTCACGTAACTCGTATTTCGGCTCGGCCGAAATCGATCGCATGCTGCAGCGCATGGCCGCTCTCGGCATGCCGATTGGCGTGGTCGTGCTGGAGGCGTGGGCGGAAGAACTGCATAACTTTGCGTTCGAACGCAGACGCTATCCTTTGCCCATCACCTGGATCCGCGACCTGAAACAGCGCGGTGTGCGGGTGATTTGCTGGATAACGCCGAGCGTGTGGCCGGAGAGCATGGCCCACCAAGCGGCCCGGGACAATGGCTGGCTGGTACGCAATGAGGACGGATCGGAACATATTGTCCGCTGGCTGGAGAATGGTCGCAAAATTGATTTCCGCATTTCGGCCGCCCAGCGCGCTTGGCGCGATTGGCAGGTGCCGCTGGTGGAAATGGGCGTCAGCGGCTTCAAAACCGATGGGGGCGAGCACATGCCCGACCCGATCTTTCACAACCAACATCCCTACTACTACACACGCGCGAGTCTCGATGCGTTTGCCAGCGCGGGCCGGGAAGGAATCACCTTCAATCGCTCGGCAAACCCGCTCAGCGCCGGACTCAGCCTCTTTTGGGCGGGCGACCAATACGCCGACTGGAGCCGACTCGCCGCCGTCGTCCGAGGCGGCTTATCCGCCGCCGTGAGCGGCTTCCCTTTATGGGGACACGACATTGGCGGCTACTCCGGGATTCCAGACAAAAACCTTTACCTGCGCTGGCTACAGTTCGGCGTCTTTTCGCCACTGATGCATTTTCATGGCGAAACCGCCCGCGAACCTTGGCATTACGATGAGGAAACCATCCGGATCGCCCAATTCTATTTCCGTATCCGCGCCCGCCTCGAACCGCAACTCCACCAGTGGGGATTGGACG
This sequence comes from Kiritimatiellia bacterium, assembly GCA_007123265.1. GTDB lineage: Bacteria > Verrucomicrobiota > Kiritimatiellia > SLAD01 > SLAD01 > SLAD01. The sequence continues at coordinate 4,424 of SKLK01000077.1, read as the reverse complement.
CGATTCATAAAGGCATCCCAATCCTACGCCCCCTGCCCTGGCACTATCCGGGCGACCCGCACACGCACTCCATTGACGACCAATACCTGCTGGGCCCTGACTTGCTCGTCGCGCCGATGGTTCATGCGGGCGAGTCGCGCTCGGTGTACCTGCCCGACGGCGACTGGATCGACCTCTGGAATCATTCGCTGCACAGCGGGCCTCGGCAGGTACCGGTATCCCCTGCCCTGCACGAAATCCCCCTCTTCGTCCGCGCCTCGGCCTATGATCTCTACGCCGGACTGGTGGAAGGCTATCGAACCACGCCCCCCTCGCCACTCGAGATCGAATGGGTCGGCAGCAAGAACGAGCGCGGGGTCGCGCGAACCGCGTATTACTTGAGGCCCGGCCAGGAACAGGCCACCTTCCGATTCCGTCTCACCCAACGCACCGATGCGCCGATGCCCATCGGTATACGTTTGGCCGCACCGGCTGGGATCCACGTGTCACCCCGCCAAATCGTTCGCTTCATGCTGGAACCCAATCAAACGCGCGAGATCGAATTCGACCTGCATATTCCCGCCGCACACCCAGTCGGCACCTACCCCATGCGTCTCGAAGTGCGTGGCGAGGAGCAGGACTGGCCGTTCCCCGACCTTGCATTGGTGCGTCCCCCCGCGTGGCGGGTCGCCGGTCCGTTCCCAGGCGGGATCGGCTCCGCCCACCCCTTCGACCCTGCGGAAATCTCCAGTGACCGCTCATTGCAGGACGCCGAAGGAAACACGATCGACTGGCAGCGGGTACCGGCGGACGCTTGGCGGGATGATGGCTGGATCGACCTAAGCGCCGTCGCCGGGGACGCCGGTTTTCAAACGAGTTTCCTGCATACCACGCTCGCATCCGTTGCGCCGCGCCGCATCCATGTGTGGGCCGGCAGCGGCGACGGCATCACCATTTGGTTGAACGGCCGGGAACTATTCCATCACCCCATCCACCGCAATCCCGACAGTGGCCTGGACCGTGTCACCGGCGTCCTCAATCGCGGCGCGAACGATCTCGTGATTCGTTTACAACGGGACCTCGCCCCCCATCACCTGTTTATCCGCTTTGACTGATTTTTCCAACGATTGGAAAACGGCGATTTTTTTCTTCCAACGATTGGAAAATGGCGCAAAAAGTTTTCCAACGATTGGAAAACAGGCCCCAAAAGTTTCCAATGATTGGAAAATAGGTGCGAACTTTTTCCAACGATTGGAACGGCTACGTGTGCATACCCTAATCGCCCGGTTGGGTGGGGAAATCCTGTAACGGGCCAAGATCGTATTCGTCGCGCTTCACGATCGGCTGACTTTGCAGGTAGTAATGCAAGAGCTTGGCCAATTCGAAGAGGGAAAATTGATGGGTGCGCTCGTAACCGTGTGAGCCGTCGACGCCGTAACACACCAGGGCGGTGCGCAGGTCGTTGCCGGCTTCGACGGCGGAAGCGGCATCGCAGCGATAGTATTTGAATACATCGCGCCGATAGTTGAGCCCATGCTGATCGCATAAATCGATCAAGCGATGGGTCAGGTGATAATCAAAGGGCCCGCTGGAATCCATCATGCTGATGGTGATGCCGGCTTCGACGGAGTTTTGTTCGGGAGCAACGGTTGCATTATCGATACTGACCATCTCGGCGATGTCACCATGCAAAATGCTGGATGCGCCACTACCCACTTCTTCGAAGATCGTGAAGAGCAAGTAACAACTCTGATCCAATGCCACCGCTTGGGTCTGAATCGCTTGCGCCACCGCCAAGACACAAGCGACACCGGCTTTGTTGTCGAGATGGCGTGAGTTGATGAATCCGTTATCCAACATCTCAAATTGCGGATCGATGGCGACGTAGTCACCGACACAAATGCCTAGCTGGACCAGATCATCCAGTGAATCGGTGAATTCATCAATCCGCACCTCGATATGCTCCCAGCCCACGGGTTGTTGATCGACGCCTTCGTTGTAGACGTGTCCGGAGGCTTTCAAGGGCAGAATGGTGCCCCGCCGCGCGGCACCTTCACTGGTAAACAGCGTGACGCGGGCGCCTTCGGCGAATCGTGCGGACCACGTACCGATCGGGGCCAGTTCCACCCGCCCATTGGGTTTGAGGCGTTTGACCATGGCACCGAGGGTATCCAGGTGAGCGACAAGGGCGCGACCGGGCCCGGGATTCCCTTCCAACACGGCACGAATCGCGCCGCGCCGCGTTAATTCGAAAGGGATACCAAGTCGCTCCAATTCCTCGCTGACAAAGTGGACGATGCTGTCGGTGTACCCGGATGGACTGGGAATGTCGATTAGCCGCTTCAGCATCGACGTCAGGTAGTCGAGGTCAATCGAGGGGTTGACGGTCATATGGCTTCTCCTTCAAAGGGTCTTCGGATCCGGCTACGCGGAAACAGGAAGTCAATGAACCGTTCGGCGGTCGGTTGGGGCTCGTGATTGGCGAGGCCGGGGCGTTCGTTGGCTTCAATGATGACATAGTCGGTACCATCGCAGGTGGGCATGAGAAAGTCCAATCCAACCACGGGAATGGTCAGCGTTCGGGCCGCTTGCTCTGCCGCTTTAATGATCCCGGGTTGAATTTGGTCGGTCACATCATGAATGGTCCCGCCGGTATGCAGGTTCGCGGTCTTGCGCACCACAACGGGTACATCGGCCGGTAACACATCGTCCAATTCATAACCGGCGGCCCGGACACAACGGGAGGTCTCCGCATCCATCGGCACCTGGCTTTCACCGCCGGTGGCGGCGGCGCGACGGCGGCTGAGCTTGTCAATCAGCTGCACGATCGTATGCTGGCCGTCGCCGACAATGCGGGGTGGCTGACGGGTGGCCGCGGCCACGACTTTGTAATCGATGACGATGATGCGCACATCCTGGCCCGCGACCATCTCCTCCATCAGCACGGTGTCCGCAACGGTGGCGGCCGCGTCAATGGCCACCTTGATCTCCGTCGGCTCGCTCAGGTCAACCGAGATGCCTTGGCCCTGCTCGCCCCGGGCCGGTTTAATGACCACGCGGGGGTGGGCATCCAAAAACTCTTGCCAGCCGTCGTACGGCGCCTGCAGGGCGCGTTGGGCAGGGACGCGCAAGCCGGCCCGGCGCAGCAGGTCAATGGTCATGCGTTTGTCGTCGCACCAACTCATCGCCACGGCCGAGGTCAGTTCCGTCAGTGATTCGCGGCAGATGATCGAGCGTCCCCCGAACGCGAGGACGAAGTAGGCGCGTTCGGCGTCCAATACGTCCACATTGATGCCGCGGCGGCGGGCTTCGCGAATAATGATGTCGGCATAGGGATTTAACGATTCTCCGGGTGCGGATGCGGCGTATAGCGATTCGTTAATGGAGTTCTTGTGTTTCAAACAAAATACCGGCACGCGACGAAATCCCAATTTTTCATACAGGAGGACCGCCTCCCGATTATCGTGCATCACCGACAGGTCCATATAGGCGTGGCCTGTCGCCTGATAATGCTCAGCCAGATAGCGCACCAGCGCTTCACCCACACCCGGTTTAGCCGCCTGCGGGTCGACGGCCAGCGACCATAGGCTGGAGCCGCGTTCGGGATCGTGAAAGAATTTTTCGTGATCGGCGCCCGCACAAGCGCCGAGGATTTCGCCGGTGTCACAGTCCTCGGCGACGATATAGAGTAGGACCCGCGATTTCCGGTGAGCCCACAAATAATCCGGATTGGCCAAAACCATAGCGCGCGTAGCATAGATACGATTGATCGCCTCGACATCCTCGCGGGTTTGAATCCGACGGATGGCTACGCCTTTGGGCCGGGCACGACCGAAACGATACTCGTGCAGCCAAAGCCGATACGTGTGGGAGGGATCGATGAACAATTCCGACGGCGACAGCGACGCCATGACATGCGGGTCACGCACGTAGAACGCGACATGCCGCTCGCCGCGTTTCTCGTCCCGCAACAACTCCACTACAGCCTGTTGCTCCGCGAAGGTATGCGCAAACAAGAGTTTGCCCCACCCCATATCGAGCACGGCATCGCTTTTCATGCGCTTGGCGACGGGAGCCGAGGGCTGCTCCCAACTGCGGACCGACGCCGCACTATTGCGTTCGATGCGATGTTTGATGGCTTTTCTGCGCGGCACGACCTAGCCTACTCCGTGTGTTTGCAGCCAGAATTCCAGCAGGGCTACCTGCCACAGTTTTGACCCCCGTAACGGGGTGATATGCTCTTCCGGCGCCGCGAACAGTTGTTCGACATAGCTCGTCTGGAAGAGCCCACGCTGCCGGGCCACGGGTTCGTTCATGATGTCGCGCACCCAGTTCAAATAGTCGCCGCGCAAATATTTCAGCGCCGGCACCGGGAAATACCCCTTGGGCCGATCGATCACCGCTGCCGGAATGACCCGGCGGGCCGCCTCTTTCAAGATGTATTT
>SKLK01000228.1 GCA_007123265.1 Kiritimatiellia bacterium | reverse complement strand
GTTTATTCATCGGGCAAGCTGTCTTCGTATTCGTCGGCATCCAGGAGATCGTCTACTTCCGATGTGTCGGAGGGATCAATCTTGAACAGCCAGCCGTCGCCGTAGGGATCGGAGTTGATCAACTCGGGACTGTCTTCCAACACCGAGTTCACCGCCGTGATGCGACCGCTTGCCGGGGAGTAGATGTCGGACGCGGCTTTGACCGATTCCAGTACCGCAATCTCGTCCTCGACATCGACTTGATCGCCGACGGCAGGTAGCTCAACGTACGTGATATCGGAAAGTTGCGCCTGGGCAAAATCGGTGATCCCCACCGTCAAACCCTCGTCGTCCGCGCGTACCCATTCATGGGTTTTCGTGTATTGCAAATCTTTGGGTACATTCATGATTATCCCGGCTCCCGTCTGGTGTTTCCCTTTCCCCCATCGCTTACAATAGATGAACGGCGACAGACAATCCTTTTTTGAGAAAAAAGCTTCTGTAAGGAGTGGCAGCCCTGATCAGACATGCACTGCACAGGAGTTAAATCATGACTAGATTACTTGCATATGGGTTGGCTGTATTCTTCTTGGGGCTTTCGCGCCCTGCATCAGAGGCGGCAACGATAGCGGGCGTAACCTTTGATCCCGAAGTCGAATTTGCCGGGGAGCGCTTTGGCTTGCATGGCGTTGGGTTATTTCGCTATCGGGTCATGTTCCGTGCCTATGTCGGGGCGCTCTATATCGGTAAAGGCCATTCAGTCGACGATTTGTGGTCGCCGGAAACGCCTGTTCGGCTGGAGTTGGAATACTTTTGGCCCATTGCCGGCGACCGGTTCGGGCCAGCCGCCGTGCCCTTCTTGAAAGACAACCTGAGCGCAGAGGATTTCGAGCGCATCCAGTCACGCGCCGACCAACTCAGCGGTATGTACGAGGATGTGCGTGCGGGCGATCGCGCGGCCTTGACATTCATTCCGGGGCGGGGAACCGAATTGACCTTAAACGGGAAGTCCTTGGGCATGATCGAGGGGGACGACTTTGCCTCCGCCTATCTTCGCATCTGGTTGGGAGAACGTCCAATCGACGATCGGTTTCGCGATCAGATCTTGAGCGGCACCTAGGCGGACTGTGCATGTTTTTGGATCAGCACGTCATGAGACGTGATGATGGACGGATTCATCTTCGGAGCATGATCGGTCCACTTCCTCGGCTTATCCAGACGAGTCCCCCTACCATCGCGTGAAGGGATCGGTAGGGCGAGGCGTCTCGCCGAGCCGCAAGACAAGGTGCGCGTTCTGGTCAGATCCAGACCGGAACATGCCCCCGACGTGGCGCGAGCGCCAGCCCTGCAGACAGTACGGAGTCTTCCATGTAGGGCCGTCGCTCTTGTCACGCCGAAGGCCCTGCGAAGGCAGATGCGACGCGCCGGGAAAGAGAGTGGACGCATGTCTGGAGGCTCACCCTTCGCCAAACCGCTAAGATCGCCAAGACTTAAGCAGATGGTCTCGCGGAGCTCGAGCCTCCAGAAAGCGCATTGATCCAGAGATGGGGGCGGAGGGCGGAGCCAAGCGTGTACAGATTCTTATTCCCGCAGTCCAAATCAACGTGACAAGTGCCTTTGGAGTGCGCCGCTCGGCGGCGCTTTGGATGATGGCCATACACCTTCATTCCCGGCAAACGCTCATTCGGATCAGCACGTCATTGCCCGGGCGCTTAACCCGTTGCCATGGGAGAAGAAACACCCGCCGACTCAACGGTCGGCGGGTGTGTCTTTGGTGAGTCATTCACCTTTTATCGTTTCAGTTTATCCCTTAATCGCAGCCTGCGCAGCGGCCAGACGAGCGATCGGCACCCGGTAGGGTGAGCAGCTCACGTAGTCGAGGCCGATCTTGGCGCAGAACTTCACGCTGGCCGGATCACCGCCGTGCTCGCCGCAAATACCACACTTCAGGCCGGGCTTGGTCTCACGTCCGTGGCGTACACCCATTTCGACCAGTTGCCCAACGCCGTTGACGTCAATGGACTGGAACGGGTCGTGCGGCAGGATCTTGGCGTTGAGATAGTCCGGCAAGAATGTGCCGATATCGTCGCGGCTGTAGCCAAAGGTCATCTGCGTAAGGTCGTTGGTGCCAAAGCTGAAGAAGTCAGCCGATTCAGCCACTTCGTCGGCGGTCAAGGCGGCCCGCGGAATCTCAATCATGGTTCCGACCAGATACTTGAGCTTGGACTTCTTCGCCTTAATGATGCCGTCCGCCGTGGTGCGAATAATTTGCGCCAGGTAATCGAGCTCGGCCTTGGTGCCGATCAGCGGGACCATGATTTCAGGAATCACCTTGGTCTTGCGCCGCTTCTCGACGTTGATTGCCGCTTCGATGATGGCGCGTGTTTGCATGACGCACAGTTCCGGATACGTGATCGACAAACGGCAACCCCGGTGACCCAGCATCGGGTTGAACTCGTGCAATTGCTGCACACGGTTGGCGACCAATTCACGCGGTACCTTCAAACGATTCGCCATTTCCTCTTGATCGGAGGACCCGTGCGGCACGAACTCGTGCAGCGGGGGATCGAGCAAGCGGATGGTGACCGGCAGGTCTTTCATCGCGGTAAAGATGCCCTCGAAATCTTTGCGCTGGTACGGCAGCAATTTCGCCAAGGCCTTTTCGCGGTCGGACTGACTGCTTGCAAGGATGAATTCGCGGATAGCCCAAATGCGGTCGCCTTCGAAGAACATATGTTCCGTTCGGCATAAGCCAATTCCTTCCGCGCCAAATGCCCGTGCCGCTTTTGAATCCTGCGGGGCATCGGCGTTGGTCCGGACCTTGATCTTGCGATATTGGTCTGACCAATCCGAGATTTGCTTGTACATCTTGTAGAAGGAGTGCTTCATGGCGGTCTTGTTGCCGCTCACGATCGCGGACACCACCGGGCTGGATTGCGTCGGTAATTCGCCGAGATAGGCGACGCCGGTGGACCCGTTCAAGCTGAGCCAGTCGCCTTCTTTCAGGGTCGTCTTGCCGTTGCTGACGGTCTTGTTGCGATAGTCGATGGACAAGCCGCCGGCACCGCAGATACAGCATTTGCCCCAGCCGCGCGCGACCACTGCCGCATGCGACGTCATACCGCCGGTGCTGGTGAGAATGCCCTGCGCAGCCCACATGCCGCCCACGTCCTCGGGGCTGGTTTCATGCCGGACCAAAAGCACTTTCGCCTTCGAATTCTGGCGCACCGCTTTTTCGGCTTCCTGCGCGGTAAAGACAATTTGTCCAACGGCAGCACCAGGGCCTGCCGGCAGACCGGTGCTGAAGACATCGGCCTTCTTCTCGGACTGGATGTCAAAGATCGGGAACAGCAATTGCTCGAGGTCGCTGCCCTGGAGCGTCATTAACGCTTCCTTCGGGGTCAGCACCTTGGGCTGACTTTCGCCGGTGACGACATCCTTGCCCGTGGCCATTTCCACCGCCCAACGGACACCCGCCAACCCGACGCGCTTGGCGTTACGGGTCTGCAACATCCAGAGTTTGCCACGCTCGACAGTGAACTCCACGTCCTGGGGATACTTGTAGTGCATCTCCAGCTTCTTCATGATCACGTTCAGGTCCTTGTAGGCCTTCTTCCAGATCGGGTCCTTTTCCTTCGGCATGTCGTTGAGGTTCTTCGGGGTGCGAATTCCCGCCACGACGTCTTCGCCCTGTGCGTTGATCAAGTATTCGCCCATGGGCTGGAAATCGCCGGTGGAACCGTCGCGGGTAAAGGCGACGCCGGTACCGGAGTCATCGCCCATATTGCCGAAGACCATGGTGCAAATGTTTACAGCCGTGCCCAGCAGGCCGGTGATCTTGTTGATTTGACGATATTTCTCGGCGCGCTCAGAGGTCCACGATCCGAAGACGGCGCGGATGCTGAGATCCAATTGCTGCATCGGATCCTGCGGGAAGGGCTTCTTCACCTTCTGCAAGTAGACCTTCTTATAGGCCTCAACCACTTCCTTCATTTGGCTGGCGGTGAGATTCGTATCCTCGGCGGCGGCGTATTTGTGTTTGATCCGCTCCAGTTCCTTCTCGAAATGCTCGTGTTCCAAGCCGGTGATCGGTCCCATCACTACGGAACCAAACATGTCGATGAAGCGGCGGTAGCAATCCCAGCCGGCCCGCTCGTTGCCGGTTTGCTTGATGAAGCCGTGGATGGATTTATCGTTCAAGCCAAGGTTCAACACGGTGTCCATCATGCCGGGCATGGACACTGCTGCGCCGGAGCGAACCGACACGAGCAAGGGGTCACGCGCATCGCCCAACTTCTTGCCCATCATCTTTTCCAGTTTGCCCAGTTTTTGCTTCAATTGGGTCTGGAAGTTGGCTGGATACTTTTGGCCGTTCTTGGAGTAGTAGGCGCAGGCTTCGGTGGACACCGTGAAGCCGGGAGGCACGGGCAAGCCGGCTACGGCCATTTCGGCCAAGTTGGCCCCTTTCCCGCCGATGATCGCTTTGTCGCCTGATCCGCCTTCGGTATGTTCTTTTCCGAATCCGTAAAAGTACACGTACTGTTTTGTTGCTTTCTTTGCCATTTCTCTTTCTCCCTGAGGGTGATGATGGGGGTGGATTTCCCGTGAAAAACAGTCGGGAGATTAACAGAATGCAAGGGGGTGTCAAGCGTGCGCCACAAATCCCAGAATGGATTCGGCAGCGGAGCGGCCGCTCTTGATACAGTCGGGCAGGCCAATCCCCTGAATGCCGCTCCCGGCAAGCTGTAGACCGGAGCGGGCATGGACCCGGGCGCACAATGCGCGCATGCGCGCGGCATGACCTACATCGTATTGGGGGTTGCCCCGCGGCCAGCGATAGACGCGATGCAGGACCGGGTCGTTGGTGAGTCCGAGGATGTCGTGTAACTCTCGCCGAGCCAGAGTGACGAGATCGTCATCGGATTGCTCCAACAAGGATTCCTGGCCGTCGCCCCCAATAAAGACGCGCATCAATACGTGTCCGTCCGGCGCCCGGTGATCAAATTTCACCGAGCTCCATGTACAGGCCAAAATGGACCGCTGTTCAGAGCGGGGGATGACGAATCCAAATCCGTCCAGCGGTTGCGTGACGCCATTCAAGGGCAAGGCGTAGCCCAGCGACAGCGTAGCGGTTGAAACATAACGAATCCCGGCCAATTCCTCGGCGGCCGTTGCATCAAGGTCGGCCAGCAGGCGCGCGGTCTCGGGCAGCGGTGCGGCTAAAATCAGCGCGTCCGCCCATTTGATGCCATCATCGGTGTGCAACGCGTAAGGGGCCTCCGCCTGCGTTTCGATGGATTCAACCCGCACCCCGGTGTGACAGCGGGCGGCCAATGGCGCATGGAGGCGTTCCACCAATTGGCCCATCCCGTTCTTCAAGCTCATAAACATAGGGGTCTTGGCCGAGGGTTTGCGTGCCGCCACGCGCATGGCGCGCATGAGGCTGTCGTATTGCCGTTCCATGGCCCGGAACATGGGGAAGGTGGAAAGGATGCTCAAACGCTCGGGATCGGCCACATAGATGCCGGCCATCAGCGGTCCGCCAATCTTGTCTGCCGCTTCCCGCCCGAGCCGACGCGTGATAAAGGCGCTGACACTTTCATCTTCATCGTCCTGCCGAGCCGGAATAAAAGGTTCCATACTCATGCGCAACTTTGCGCGCCACGAAAATAGGGGCGACCGCAAGAACGGCCAAATGCGCGTCGGCACGGTTAAGCGAAAGCCCATCGGCAAGGCGCACAACTGGCCATTCACCAGAATATAGACCTTCTGTTGATCCTGATTACAAGGGATCAACTCCTGATCCAGTCCCAGCTCTTTGCATAGTGCCAAGCCGTCCGGTTTCTGGGTGATAAATGAGTCGGGCCCCCCTTCGATCACAAAGCCGTCTTGTGCGTCTGTGACAATCTTGCCCCCGACTCGGTCCTGTTGTTCGTACAGGTGCCAGTCGATGGCGACGCCCTCTTCTGACATCGCCCGGTTCAGGGTATGCGCGGCCGCTAACCCCGCCATGCCGCCGCCGATGATCGCCACGCGCTTCATGTCGACATAGGGGAATATGCGTGAACGGATTCGACCAGTGCGGTCACGTGTTCCATTGGGGTCTGAGGCAGGATTCCGTGACCGAGATTGAAAATATGACCAGGTCGGCCACCGGCCGCTGCCAGTATGCGCTGGGCCGCCAGAGCCACTTGATCCGGTGTGGAAAACAGGATGACGGGATCCAAGTTGCCTTGAATCGCTTTGTCCTCGCCAATGATTGACCAGGCCTCGTCCAACGGGATGCGCCAATCCACCCCGATCACGTCCGCCGCAGTTTTCGCCAGGAGCGGCAGCAAGGTGGCCGTTTCCGTGCCAAAGAAGATAAGCGGTACATCGGTTGCTTCGGCCAGTTCGGTGAAGATGCGTTGGGTATGCGGCATCACATACGTCGCGTAGTCCGCAGGGCTCAAGACGCCGGCCCAACTATCAAAAAGTTGCAAGGCGGCTGCGCCCGCCCGCGCTTGGCCGAGGAGGTAGGCAATCACCGCGTCGGTGAGGCGCTCCATCAAGCGGTGCCAGTCTGCCGTGGCCCGATACATGAACGTCTTCGCATGGATGAAATGGCGGGACGAGCCGCCTTCAATGGTATAACAAGCGAGCGTGAACGGGGCACCGGAAAATCCGATCAAGGGTAGCCGTCCGTCCAGTTCCCGGTTGACCAAACGAATCGCGTCCATGGTAAACGATAGCGCGGATTCAGGATCGATGTCTTGCAAGCGTTGGATATCGTCCGCATGCCGGATGGGCTGGTGAAAGACCGGGCCTTCGCCACGGACAAATTCCAATGACAAACCCATCGCTTCCGGCAGAGTCAAAATATCTGCAAAGATAATTGCAGCATCCAGGTCAAAGGCCTGCAAGGGTTGCATGGTGACTTCCGCGGCCAATTCCGGCGTCTTGATCAGCTCTAGTATTGTGTGCTTTTCGCGCAACGCGCGGTATTCGGGCATGTAGCGGCCCGCTTGCCGCATCAGCCAGATCGGGGTGCGATCGACAGGCTCCCGCCGGCAGGCGCTGAGGAATCGGTGCGTGCCGTTCATGGGACAGCGTTGGGCAAACGTTGCCAAATGGCCTTGCCAATGAAGAAAGGCCCAAGCGATTCAAGGAATTCAGCGGTCTGCCGCGTCCGGCGCATGGTTTGTACCATGCGGGAAAGTGGCGACAGCTCGCTCCCGATCAGCCCGATCACAAAGTCGTTGTCATCACGATCGAGTCCATGGCAGGCGAGACGAATATCCTGGCCGTACCCGCCGGCACTGAATTGGACGCCGATGCGGCCGTGTTCAGACATGATGTCCCGTTGCTCTTCCGCAGGAAGCTGTTCGAATGCACCGCGCCGCCGCAGCGGATACCATACCGCCCAGGGCGTCTCCGGATTGCATAGTCGTTCCAGTGGCCGTTTCAGCAGCACATGCTCCAAATCCGCTTCGTAGCCGATGGAATAGCTGCGACCGAACATGGTGTAAGGGTGCTTGATCGGACACGTAGCCAAGGGGCTGGTACGGACAAATTCGCGCAGCGCGGTGATGAAGAAGTCGGGCTGCTCATGGGCGGTCACCAACGCGATGCCGCAGGGATCGTTCAGGTCCACATAGAGCGCCCCGCCGAGGTCGGATTCGTTCAAGGCGGCAACCACGGCGGACGGATCGGCGCAATCGCCAAAAGCGAGTAGCTGCATGAACAGGCGGCGGTGACTGTAAATGGGTTGGCCGTTGGCGTCGCGACCAACTTCTCGTAAATCGATTGGGTCCATCAGGTTTGCGTCAATTCCGTTAGCGCCACATCCCATGCGGCAAGGGTTCGGTCGATATGCCCGTCATCATGGGCGGTTGACAGGAAACATACCTCGAACGGCGAGGGAGGCAAGTAAATGCCTCGTCTCAGCAGCGAGTGGAAGAGTTGATGGAACAGGTCTTGCCGCGTCAGCTCCACCGCCTCAAAGCTGCGTATTGGTTCCGCCGTGAACACGATAGCGAAGAGACTGCCCAGTGTGGGGAGCTGCAGATCGATTTGCCGGGCCGCCGCCAACTCCTGAATCCCGGCCGTTAAGCGTTGGGTCTTGGCCTCCAATTCAGCGTACGGCTGATCAGCGCGTAACCGTCGCAGGGTCGCCAGTCCTGCCGCCACCGAGACCGGGTTCCCGCTCAGGGTGCCGCCTTGATATACCGCGCCCAATGGGGCCAGGTGCTCCATCAAGTCCGCGCGGCCGCCCACGGCGCCAATTGGCATGCCGCCACCGATAATCTTGCCCAAACAGGTGAGGTCGGGCGTCACGCCGCACAGACGCTGATATTCGCCGAAGCAAAAACGGAACCCGCAAATCACGCCGTCAAAGATCAATAACGCGCCGCAGCGATCAGCTTGTTCGCGCAGGTGCTGGAGAAAACCATCGGCGGGCAGTACCAAGCCCATGTTCGCGGCGACCGGTTCCACCAAAATCGCCGCCAAATCATCACCATGCTCCGTTACCAACGCCTCAACATCTTCCGGATGATTGTAGCGGGCCACGAGCGTTTGCTTCGCACAAGCTTGCGGTACGCCAGCGGACGAGGCGGTGGCAATGCCAGCTACCCCGCTACCTGCTTTCACCAATAGGCAGTCGGCGTGTCCGTGATAGCAACCGCCGAATTTGAGAATCTTGTTGCGTCCCGTGGCCCCGCGAGCCACGCGAATCGCGGTCATGCAAGCTTCCGTGCCTGAACTGACGAGGCGCACTCGTTCCATCGACGGAATCGCTTCGCGAATCAATTCCGCCATCTCGATTTCCGCCTCGGTCGTGACCGCGTAACTCGTGCCCCATTGCGCCGCCTCGGCTACCGCTTCGACCACATCGGGATGGGCGTGGCCCAGGATCAGCGGGCCAAACGACATGCAATAGTCGATCAGCGTTTCGCCGTCCGTGGTCGTTAACGTTGCACCGTGGGCGCGCCGCGCGAAGATCGGTTCCGAACCAACGGCGCGGAAGGCACGCACCGGGCTGTTTACACCGCCCGGCATCGCGCTGCGCGATCGTTCAATTAACGGATTAGCCATACTGCCAATGATCCTGCGATAGGGGGCATGAGACCCGCGTGTATAGGTTTATTGGGCGGCTTTAGCCGACTTCTTGGTCGTCCGCTTCTTCGCCTTTCGCTTGGTGGTGCGCTTCGTTTTCGGTTTTGCAGTCCGGCGCGTGGATTTGGGGCTGGGCGTAGTTGCGGCGGCTGCACCCGAGCTGGGTCGAATACGGAAATGGCCGCGTGACGCCCGTTGGATTTGGGAATCAGTGTACAAAAGTACGCTCAATGAGCGTTTCGGATTAGCCGAGGTGCTCTTAAAGCCTTTAGCTTTCATGCGATCGAGAATGTCGTCCAAGCTCAACGGTTGGTCGGCTTCCGCTAGCACTTGCCGGAGCAGGTCCTTTTGGCTGCCTTTCCTTACACCGCGTGCCAGGCGCGGGGTGCGGGATTTAGATTTGGCCGCTGGCTTCTTTGTGGCGCCTCCTGTCGGTGACAAAACGGCTTGCAGTTGGCGGGTCAGCTCTTCCCGTTTTTGATCCAGCGCATCAATTTGTTGCTGGATGGATAAGGCCTGACTCAATTGTTTAGTCGAATAATTAGACATAGCATTCCTTTCTGCACTGCTATTATTAGCAAGAGCGTTTTCTGTTAGCACACACAAACCTGACTATAATAGTCGTTTGGATAAAATCCAATAGCAAATAAAGGAAGGCGTGTCAGGCCCCATGCGGGCGGGCGATGGTTTCGCTGCGCAGGCCGTGTCGGGTTAACGCGTTAGCGGTGGAGGGGCCCACCGCTAGCCAGGTGCGCTGCGCCTCCTTTTCCTCCGGATAACGATCGAAATACGCGTCCACGGTTGAGCCGCTCGTGAACAGAACACGATCGAAAGGCGTATCCGGCAAGGGCCGCGGCGGGGTAGCGCGATTTTCATAAAACACACAGGGCCGGGCGGTCAAACCCGCTTCGGCCAATGTCTGCATCCGCGCGGCTTGGGGCGCAGCGTCAGAGCACGGATACAAAATGTGTTTACCACGAATCGCACCCGCTTCCGCCATCAAGGCTTGAATGCCGCCGTAGTGGTTCACCGATGCGTCCGCCCGCAAACCGTATTGTTTCAATTCCCGTTCCGTGGCCGGACCGACCGCAAGCAAATATTTTCCCGCCAGCCTGCGCACATCGCCGTCCGCAAGGATTGCCTCCATTAAGCAATGTACCGCAAAGCGGGAAGGGAATAGGATGCCGTCGATTTCGTCCAGGCCTTGTTCCAATTGTTGCCGGCGCTCGTCGAGCGGACGCGCCACCAACTCGATAAGGGGCCAGTGAATCAAGGGCCCGTGGGCGAGAAAAGGTTCAGGATCCGTGCCGACCATCAGGGTCCGATGCGCCGTGGCATATTGATGCGAGCCGAGCAAAAAGATGGCGGGCCGGCGCACGGTTTGCGAAGGCAGCTCGGCTAACTGGGCATAACGCACCACTTCATCACGGTACCCCAACCGTTCGCCGACAATGACGGGCGTGGCCGCGGGCCAACCGGCCTCGACCAAGCGCCGATGCGTGTCGGCGATTTGTTCCACGCCCATGTAGATGGCGACGTTCCCGGCGCCGGGCGCAGGGAAAGCGGGGGGCGACTCCCCATCCGGCGTGTGTCCGGATACGATATGCAGGTGCCCGCCGTCCTGCCGATGCGTAAGTGGTGCGAGCGCATGGGCGGCTGCGACCTGGGCGGCGGTGAGGGTTGGCACTAAATCCACCCGTAAGTTCCAGGCCGTTAGAAACGCAAGTTGCTCACTCAAGTGCGCGAAGATCAGCGGATCGCCTCCCTGCAAGCGTACCACCAACTTGCCTTGTTCAGCTTCGGCCAGCATGAAGCGATGAATCTCGCTCTGTCCGATCGATTGCCCGCCACCGGTCTTGCCTGCGGGAATGGCCTTCGAATGGATCGCGGCAATGACGTCGTCAGGCAGCAACCGGTCGTGAATGACGACGTCGGCTTGCTCCATGTAGTGGCGTGCCCGTTCGGACAAGAGCGCGGCATCGGCAGGACAACCGACAATGGCCACAAGGCCCGCCCGCCGCCGGACATCCAAGCAGGCGAGGGCATCGATTAAGTCGGTTCGATTTGCCCGCACGACGATGGCCAGGCGCCCTTGTTGTGGCGCAGGGTCATAGGGGAGATAACGACTGATCCGATCGGAGAGACGCAACCGATCCAATGCACATGCCGCCACGATAACCGCATCATACTGTCCGTTGTCGAGTTGGGCCAGGCGTTGTTCAATGGTGCCGCGTATTCCGCGCGTTTCCGAACCGGGATACAAGGCTCGGATCTGGTTTTCACGGGTGGGGCTGCTTGTCCCGATCACGCGGGGTGGGGTGGCCGGGTCGGGCCAGTTGGCGCGTAAGACGAGAGCGTCGCGGATATCGCGCGCCGGTAACAGGGCCGCCAGATGGAGGTCCGGATGCAACTGTTGCGGCAAATCCTTGGCCGAATGCACGGCTAGGTCGGCCTGTCCATCAAGTAACGCTTCGTCCAGGTCACGGGTAAAGAAATTGTCCGGTACTGCTGCGTCCGTCAGTGCCGTTTGCTGGTCGCGGTCACCGGGCGACGTCATGGGCTGGACATTGAACGATAGGTCCGGCCAAAGCGGGTGCAACTGGGTGATCGCTTCCTCGGTTTGGATGCGGGCCAGCGGGCTCGAGCGTGTGGCGATGGTTAGCGACTGCGGGACCACGCCAAGGCTCCATCGCGAATGATGCGAGCCGCTACTTCGGCCCGTTCCTGACGCGCCAGCGTATTCATCTGGGCTTTGGCCTCAATCGCTTCCAAACCGATATAGTCCACATCGTTCATCGCCTGCACCACCTCATGCGTGTCGGGCGGCACACCGAGATCGACGATAGTGAGGGGGCGCCGCGCGCCGTGCAGGTGTTCCGGGTAAAGGACCGGATGCGGCGCTGCGGTGGCGCAGATAATCCCGGCCACGCCATCCAATAAATGCTTCAATTCCGCCAAGCCACCGCCGAAACCGCCGACTTCAAGGGCCAGCGACATCGCGCGATCCGGGCAGCGGCTAGTGACGCGGACCGGTGACTTCCCCCGCTTGCCGAGGTAGCGGACCACGCTGGAGGCGATGGAGCCCGATCCGACCACAGCGACTGGGGCGCTGTCTGTTATCCGATCAATCAGGGTCCGCGCGGCAATCGCGGAAAGCGACGTCAGGTTCCGGTCAATCCCGCTCTCGCGCCGGGCGCGTCGGGCCAGGGATAGCGCCTCCTGAAAGAGGCGGTCGAGATCGGTCGAGTCATGTTGCGGGTGGGTTCGGAAGGCCTTGTACGCCGACCGCACCTGGCCGAGGATTTCCAGTTCGCCCAAAATTCGACTTTCCAGTCCTGCGGCGATACGAGCAAGCCGCTCGAAAGCGACGGCGTCCTGCCAACGTTGCGTCGTGGCCGGTTCCGACAACGGGATCGCTTGACTGGAAAAGCACTCGAGTCGTTGACACGTATTCAAAATCAACGCCGGCCGCCCCGATTCGCGGATTCGCTGGATAGCTTCCAGCCGCTGTTCGGGGCAATCAATATCAATCTGGCATCCGACTAATTGCATCGTCTATAAACTCTCGCATCCCATTGATATTGTTTTCGGAAATAAAGTCCAGAAAAACCGAATCACTGGCAATGCCTTTCAGCAGTTTCATTCGCGCAGCATTGCGCGGCAAGGCCCGGCGCGCGTCCGCCATCAGTTGCGCCGCATTGCACCAGCCCGGTCCCAGCCGCTGTTCCAATAACTGGCGCAGCGTCGACGCCAAGGCCGGCGCATCACCACCACTGGAGATGGATAGCAGCAGGGGGCCGCGCGCGATCAATGCCGTGTAATATATATCGCAGTAATCCAATTTGTCCATGGCGTTGAGCGGTATCCGCCGGGGCCGGCACCAGGCCGCCAGTTGTTCGCCCAAGTGATCATCCATCGTGGATTCAATCACCAGATCCACGCCGTCCAGATCCGACTCCGCCACCGCCCGCTCGTGCAAGTGGACGCGGGTGTCGCCGTGCGCCAAGGTCTTTGTTTCCGGTGTGGGGTCGGTCGCCACAAAGGTGATGCGCTCCCAGTCATAGTCCAGGGCCGTTTCCAGCCGACTTTCGCCCAGTGCCCCGCCGCCCACCAGCAGCAGGTGGCGGCCCGTGGTAACGAATGACATGGGAAAAGCCGGGTGACGACGCATCGGGTCTAAATCACGTACTCATCAAATTCAGGCGCGGGCGGTGGCTTGGACGGTTCTTGTATCAAGCCCGCCGCCACGGTGAGATTCGAGACTTCATCGATTAAAATAAAGGCCCCGGTTTGCCGGTTTCGCTGATAACTATCAAAGGCCAGCGGCGAAGTGGTCCGTAGTGCGCAGCGGCCAATCTCGTTCAGGGCCAATGTGCCATTGGCATCTTCTTCCCCGAGCGTCTCGATGTTTACGCGGTGACGCACGTTGCGCACCATGCACCGGACGGTGTGCGTGTTGTGTTTGAGGATATATTTTCGCGCTTTATTCAGCGGTTGATCATCCATCCAGCAAAGCATGGCGTCCAGTTGGGTGTCGATGTGCGTTAAATTCGAGGCCGGCACAATCAAGTCGCCACGACTGATATCAATTTCGTCCTCCAGCAGCATCGCAACCGACATCGGCGCATACGCGAGTTCGATGGGGCCCTCCAACGTGTGTAGCCCCTTGATCCGGGACCGGCGCCCGGAGGGCAGCACGGCGACCTCGTCGCCGACGCGGAATACACCGCCGGCCAGTTGGCCGGCAAAGCCGCGGAAATCGTGATGTTCCGTCGTTTGAGGGCGAATCACGTATTGCACCGGCAAGCGGCCGTCGGCGAGGTTGCGGTCGTTCGCAATGTACACTTCCTCCAAGTGATTGATCAGGGTGGGGCCCTCGTACCAATCCATGTGCCGGGAGCGTTCAACGATGTTGTCTCCCTTCAGGGCGCTGACCGGGATGAACGTGATGTCCTGCGTGCGCAAGCGGGTGCCGAAATCGGCGAAATCCGCCTCGATTTGATCAAATACGTCCTGGCGATAATCCACCAAATCCATCTTATTCACGCAGACCAGCAGATGCGGTATGCCGAGCAATGAGGCGAGATAGGCGTGGCGTCGCGTCTGTTCGATCACCCCTTTGCGCGCATCAATTAAGATCACCGCCAGATTGGCCGTCGAGGCCCCGGTAACCATGTTGCGGGTGTACTGCACATGACCCGGTGTGTCGGCCACGATAAATTTACGGCGAGGCGTGGCAAAGTAGCGGTAGGCCACATCGATCGTAATGCCTTGCTCCCGTTCCGCGCGCAAACCATCCGTGAGATTGGCGAGGTTGACCTCGCCGCCACCGGTCAGGTCGGAGGAGCGCTGCAACGCCTCGAGCTGATCTTCGAAGATGGATTTACTGTCGTGGAGCAGACGTCCGATTAGTGTGCTTTTGCCGTCATCCACGCTGCCTGCGGTCGTGAACCGCAGCAATTCAATGCGCGCCGGCGCCGGTTGGGGGGAGGGAGTGGTCGTCATTAGAAATAACCTTCCTTCTTGCGGTCTTCCATCGCCGCCTCGGAGCGTTTGTCGTCGGCGCGACTGCCCCGCTCGGTGACCCGGGCAGCGGCAATTTCATGGATAATGTCATCAACGGTTTTGGCTTCGGACTCGATGCAGCCGGTGCAGGAAATATCGCCGATCGTGCGTACCCGCACCTGTAGGGTGGGCGTATCTTCATTGGGCTTCAGCGGTAACAGGTCGCTGACCGGTAGCCATTGATTGTCGCGCCGCACCACTTGTCGCGGGTGACTGAAATAGATCGTCGGCAAATCGAGTTGCTCGCGGGCGATGTATTGCCAGACATCCATTTCCGTCCAATTGCTGAGCGGAAAGACCCGCATATTTTCACCCGGATGGATGCGGCCATTGTAGATATTCCATAATTCCGGTCGCTGGCTTTTGGGATCCCACTGACCGAAGGCGTCACGAAACGAGAAGATCCGCTCTTTCGCCCGCGACTTTTCCTCGTCACGCCGTGCGCCACCGATCGCTGCATCGAACCGAAATTCCTCCAGCGCCGCCAGCAGGGTCGGGATTTGTAGTCGGTTCCGGCTCGTTTCGCCCGGTACCGGCTGTGCGATCCCTTGCGCGATCGCGTCCTCCACCGTACGCACAATCAACTTCGCCTTCAGTTCCGCCGCCCGTCGATCGCGGAAGTCGAGCAGCTCCGGAAAATTGTGGCCTGTATCGATATTGAGCAGCGGGAAGGGGAACCGTGCCGGGTGAAAGGCCTTTTCCGCCAAGCGCAGAAGGCAAATTGAATCTTTACCGCCGGAGAAGAGCAGGACCGGTCGTTCGAATTCAGCGGCGACTTCGCGCATGATATGAATCGCCTCCGACTCCAAGGCCTGGAGATGCGAAAAGCTATACGTTTCAATAGGAGCTTGTGTCATGATTGCCCTTTCCGATTGTGTAAACCGCACTCCTTGTGTTCCGGAGTCTCCCACCACCAGCGGCCGGCGCGTTCATCTTCGCCGGGCGCGATGGCCCGGGTGCAGGGGGCGCAGCCGATGGAGGGATAGCCTTGGTCATGGAGTCGGTTATAGGGAACGTCGTGCGCGCGCACGTAGGCCCATACCTGATCCAACGTCCAGTCGGCCAGTGGATTGAATTTCCAGATGCCGGCGTGTGCCGCGTCGCTTTCCAGCACGTTCAGGCCGAAGCGCGTCACGCTTTGTTCCCGGCGTTGCCCCGTGATCCAGGCGGCTTTATCCGCCAAGGCCCGGTTCAGCGGTTCCACTTTGCGAATGCCGCAGCACTCCACGCGATTTTCGACTGAGGCGCGGAAGGAGTACAAGCCTTTCGTCCGCTCGAGTTCCTCCACCGCCGTCGTATTGGGAAAGTACCATTCGATTTTTGTCTCGTACCGTTCCTGGATCCGTTCAGCGCATTCGTAGGTATCCTCCGGCAGGCGGCCTGTATCCAGCGCAAAGATCCGCGCATCCGGGTTCAGGCCGATCAGCGCGTGAATCAGGGCCACGTCTTCCAGGCCGAAACTCGAAGCCAGCGCAATATTCGGATCAAAGGTGTCCAGGGCGAACTGGAGCACGGCTTGGAGATCGGCCGGATCGACCGCATCCCAGCCCGGGGGCATTGCTAGGGGTAGTGGCATCTTGTTCATGGTTAAATCACATAATCGGGCACATAGTTCATCGCTTGTTCCCGCTCCTTGGCTGCCAGATCGGCCAGGTTTTTCGAGTCATATACGGCGTTTATGGCGTCCTTCGCCTCTTCCCAAATAGGCTCGAATATGTCGGGGTGAGGCGGCTCTGCCGGGCCGCTATTGGGTTCCTGGCGGATAAACGGCGGACCTTCGATCAGTCGGATCACATCGCCCATCGTAATTTCGCGAGCGGACCGGGCCAGTGCGTAGCCGCCCCGCTTGCCGCGGATCGATTCGGTCATGCCTGCTTGTTTGAGTTGTCGCAGGATCGCCTCCAGAAATCGTGCCGGGATATTTTGTGCCTGCGCGATCTCCGTGATCGTTGCCGGACCGGCCCCTTCACGCTTGGCCAACTCCACCAACGCCCGCAACGCATAATGACATTTATTTGAAATCATAGGAATCCAATATCTACGTTAATTCGATAGAGATTATGTGGTATTTTTGGTGATGTCAATCGCCAATTGCACATTTTATTGCTGTGCGTCTCCTTGTTAGGGACAGAGAAACTGTGTCTGCAGCAGGTCGTCTCTGTGGGCTAGGGCTCTGCCCCCGGCGAATAAGGGGTAGTGGCACAATTTCTCTGTCCCTAATCCGTGTTCATCAGTGTTCATCCGTGGTTCAAATTGGTTGCCGACACAGTTTCTCTGTCCCTAACGCACTCCCATCCATAATCCGGGTTCTGTCGACAAAGCTTGCGACAATGCTCGCGACAAAGGACGCGCCGTTCAAAACCGTCGGAGAGTTGGGGAGAATTAGGGACAGAGAAATAGTGGCTTTTGCGCCTCGGCGGACCGGGCGGGCGTTGGTTGGCGAAGTGGGGCATCGATTCGCGAAATAATAGATTCTATCATTATTTTTTTGTCAATTAAAAAATAGGTATGTTAATTTATTGGTGTTTTTGCGCCTATGTTTTCGGGAGTCTTTTTTGTTTGGATGATTTTTTGTAATTTTTCGACATATTTTTGTTGCGCATTTCTGTGGTCGTGCTATTTTTGCTTTCAATAACTCAAATTGGAGTACATTATGGAAGCACTAATAGAAACCCCTGAAGCGAAAATAGCCACCACGCCCGATATTCAGGTGCGCCCAAATGTAGACCCCGAAGTGATGGATGGGGCGCAGGCCTTGGTTAAGCGCTTGGAGATGGAGGGCGTCGAATATATATGGGGATTGTCCGGTGGGGCAGCGATCCCGATTTTTGATGCGCTGGTGACGACGGGCACAAAGATCAAATTGGTGCTGGTCCGGCATGAACAGGGGGCCACACATATGGCCGATGGCTATGCGCGGGTGACCGGTAAGCCAGGGGTGGTGCTGGTGACGAGTGGTCCCGGTGCCACGAATACCATTACCGGGATCATGACGGCGCACATGGATTCCGTGCCGATGGTGGTGATCACGGGACAAACCATCTCCTCAATGTTGGGTAAGGACGCCTTTCAGGAAGCCGATGTCTTTGGCCTGACGATGCCGGTGGTGAAGCACAGCTATATGATTCGGGATCCGAACGAAATCCCGCGTGTGACAAAAGAGGCGTTTCATATCGCCCGAACAGGGCGCCCGGGACCCGTGCTCATCGATATTCCGAAAGACATGAGTTCGGGCCCCTGCACCGCAGAGCTTGATCCGCCTATGGATCTGCCGGGGTACAATCCGGAAATCAAAACAGATTTATCTTCGGTGATGGATATCGCCCAAGCGTTGAGCCAGTCCCGGAAGCCGGTGCTGCTGGCCGGACACGGAGCCCTGATCGCGGATGCGTCGCATGAGCTGATGCAGTTGGCGGAAACGTTGCAAGCGCCGGTGACCACCACGCTGCTGGGTAAAGGGGCCTTCCCCGAAACCCATCCCCTAAGCTTAGGGATGCTCGGTATGCACGGTACGGCCTACGCCAACAAAGCCATGGTTGAGTGCGACCTGGTGATGTCAATCGGCTCCCGCTACGACGATCGTATTGTGGGCCAACCCGCGCGGTTCTGCCGCAATGCGACACGCATCCATATCGATATCGATGTGGCGGAAATCCATAAGATGATCAACGTGCACCATTTTGCCGTGGGCGATGCGCGAGCGATTCTATCGGAATTGCATAAGCATGTCAGTCGCCTCGACACGGCGGATTGGCTGAAGCACTTGGACGGATACAAGAAGCGCTTCCCGCTCAGCTATAAGAAGCAGGGTGGGCTAAAGATGCAACATGTGCTCGATGTGTTGGATGAGATGACCGAGCACCGGGCGATTATTTCCACCGATGTCGGGCAGCACCAAATGTGGGCCGCGCAGTTCTGTCTATCGGTCGATCCGCACACGTGGCTCAGTTCCGGTGGTGCTGGCACCATGGGGTACGGATTTCCCGCCGCAATGGGCGCGCAATTCGGCTGTCCCGATAAACCCGTTTGGGCGATTGTCGGCGATGGCGGTTTCCAAATGACCATGTGCGAGTTGGCCACCGCCTGTGTGCACAAGCTGCCGGTCAAAATACTGGTGTTGAACAACCATTACCTCGGTATGGTGCGGCAGTGGCAGGAGCTCTTCTTTGAAGATCGCCAGAGCGGCGTGGATCTCGAGGGCAATCCCGACTTCGCCAAGTTGGCCGATTGTTTCCCCGGCGCCAAGGGGTTCACCATCAAGCGGCAAGCCGACATTCGGCGCGTGCTGCAAAAGGCGATGGACTACAACGATGGTCCCGTCGTCGTGAACGCCGAATGCGTGAAAGAGGATAACGTGTATCCTATGATCCCGGCGGGTAAGGCCTTGGAGGATATGTTGATTGACGCGCCCAAATACCGGCTCGAAAAGCCGACGGGCTCAACCTGATTCGATAGAGGAATACTACTCATGAGTACTGGCAACGAACTGCATACAATAAGTCTCTATGTCGCGAACCGGCCCGGCGTGCTGGCCCGCATCGCGCAAGTCTTCGCCCGCCGCGGCTTCAATATTGATTCCCTCGTCGTCTCGGCGGCCATGGACGGTCACTATTCGCGCATGACGATCTCGGCCAAGGGCCGTGCCGACGGATTGGACCAAATCATCAAGCAAGCCAGCAAGCTGATTGATGTGATCCATTGCTTCGACCATTCATCCGATGAAGTGGTGACCAAGGAAATGGCCTTAATCAAGGTCGGTGTGGAATCCGATCAACGCGCCGAAGTACTGCAGTTAGTGGAACACTTCGGTTGCAAAGTGGTCGATTTCACCGAGTCCTCGCTCATCATCATGGTGACCGGCGATTCCGCCAAGCTCGATGCCCTCGTAAACATGCTGAAAAAGTTCCGCGTGATCGAATTGGTGCGCACGGGCAAAGTCATCATGGCCCGCGGCGAAAAGGTGACCTGACCACCGGTTGGAAAACGGCTGGCATCCGCGCCCATCCGCCTGCGCTGCTTCGTACGCTTCCCCGCCACGCTTGAACGGATACATGATCCGTGCTCATCCGCGTCATCCGCGGTTGTTCTTCTTTGGCTGCGGCTTTGCCGCGCTGTGCGCTTCGTGGTGAAAATGAGCCGCCATCATCACGCGCATACGCTCCGGAATAGCGGTTGACGTTGTTCGTGGAGCATATCACAGTGAGGATTAAACGAGCGCGCATGATGAGCACGAAAAGAAAATGTCTAG
>SKLK01000278.1 GCA_007123265.1 Kiritimatiellia bacterium | reverse complement strand
TGTTGTGATTCTAAATCTGGTTGCCGTCTCCCGGGAACGCCGAGCCCCAGCTCGGCTGAGTTGAGCCAGTTTTCGGACATTGCCCTTTGTTCATATTCTGTGGCGCTTACGCTCGTTGGCGAACTCTCCGTAGGTCAGGCATTCCTGCCTGACCTTTGAGCGGTTCTTGGTTCTTATGGTGTGCGTTGGCCAAAAGGGTCGCGTGGATCACGCGCCAGCCAAGCCCGATCGCGGTGTTGCGCAGGACGGTGCGGACATGAGTCCAGCCCCGTCCCGCGCGCCTTGCGCTCGGCCCCGCCTGACACGCTCCCACGCGAGAAGCGCTTTGCGCTTCGACCCCTTTGCCCCCCGCGTAGCAGCCCTTCGGGCGAATGCTGCTGTGATTGTTAGAGTACCGGCTTTAGCCGGAAGCTCTGCGCGGGCTTCAGCCCGCAGGTATTGCCTTGGTTTCTGCGTATTTCGCGTATTCTGCGGTTTTCCTGGCTGAGCTTTGAGCGGTTTTGATTTCTTATGGTGTGCGTTGGCCAAAAGGGTCGCGTGGATCACGCGCCAGTCAGGCCCGATCGCGGTGTTGCGCGGGACGGTGCGGGGGATGAGGTGTGATCTTTTCATGGGAAGCCGTTGTGGTAGGTGTTCGGTGTCAGGTTCTCGGTTTTTGGTTTTCTCCAACCGAAAACCTGACACCGAAAACCGGCCCGCGCCCATCGCATAGCAGCCCTTCGGGCGAATGCAGGCTATGGCTCCCGCCCGCCGAAGGTTTTGGTGACCTAAAACCCAAAACCAAAAACCGCAGCGGCGCTCCGTCGCCGCTGCGTCCCCCCTGTTCTCAGCCCTTCGGGCGAATGCAACTGGTCCACGAATTCTTTAAACGCAGACGTCTACCCAAGCTTTGGCGTGAGCTTTGTCGCGAGCTCTGTCGACAAATTATCTGAAATCGCTCCGACCACCGACTTCCGACTTCCGACGAAGTCGATCGGCTCAACTCTCAGCCGCAGCCAACAAGCGGTCCAGTTCGCGTATCACTTCTGTGGCATGATCGGCGGTGCTGGGCCGGTCAAAGCGATGGGCGACCTGACCGGCGGGATTAATGATGAAGGTCTTCCGTGCGGCCATAAGCCCGCCCACCATCAAGCTGTCGAAGGCGCGGGCTAATTCCTTGTCTTCATCGCTGAGTAGGTCAAAGGGAAGATGATGTTCCTGCTTAAACGATTGCTGCCGGGCCGGTGAATCCAGGCTGACGCCGAGAATGACTGCGCCCCGATCCTGAATCTCGCCGAACTCGTCCCGCAGTGAGCAGGACTGGGCGGTACAGCCGGGGGTGAAGGCGCGGGGATAAAAGTAAAGCACGACCCATTGTCCGGTATAGTCATGCAGTGAAGCCGATTCGCCGGAAGTGGACGGCACGCGGGTGTCCGGGACCGAATCTCCGGGCTGAAGGGCGAAAGTAGATGATAATGAGGCCATAGTTAGGATAACCAATAATTTGCGCATGATACGATTCCTTTCATGGCTAGGTCGCACCGATGGCCAAGGGCTGACAGGAAAAGAAGCGCGATTATTGTGGAATACGAAAGACGAGCCAGCGCTCGTTTGCGAATTCCGGCTCGACACCCAGTGAGGCGAGGTCCGCGCGTTGCCAGCTATAGAGTAGATCCATGCGGGCCGCGACGCGCTGGATGCCCAAGGCCTGAGCCGCCTGATAAAATGCGGGCGCGGCCAGGCCTTGGCTGACTTCCAGCTCCATCAGTTGGTCCCATGCCGGGGTGGACCGGCCCGAGTAGCCGTTGGCGAGCAGGATATTGCGGAAGCCCGCGAAGTAGAGCATATGCGTGGTGTTACCGTGGAACGGGGCGCCGGGCAACACCAGTAAGGGGCCGTCGACGGTTTGCCAAAAGGCGGCCTCGGCCGCCGTCGGCTGAATGCGGGTTTCCTGCTGCGGCTCCGCGCGTGCGCGGATTGGATGCAGGTCCCATACTTGTGCCGTCAGCGCTAGCAATGCCAGAACCCAGACGGTGCGGCGAACGGCTGGTTGCCGATGGGTCAGGGCGACCAGCAGGGCGGCCAAAACGAGGGCGCTGATCAGGCCTTGCCCCAGATAGGCCATCCGGCCAATGGCTCGGATTTGGTCGAACCCGGGCAACCATTGGTAAAAGAATTGCCAGATGGAAAGGCCGACACGGTCGTCGAGGAATACATAGCTTTTCGGGCCGAAGGCGATCCCGTACATCAACAGGGCCCAACCGGTCAGCAAGGCGAACGCACCGCGCAAGGCGGATACGCGCCACTGTGCGGCGATGACGTAGCCGCTCAGCAACAAGAGCGCAAGCACCGCCAGATGATGATAGATCGTCAGGACGGGGGCAATCTCTCGAATTTTTAGGTGGGGCACGATCAGCGAGACGCCGATAACCCAAAAGGGCCAGCGACGCAGCCATGCCACGTAATGGGCGCGGCCGCTCCAAAGACCCCAGCCGAGCGCGGCGATGAAGCCGAAGCCGACGCCAGGACCCAGCCACCCGATCTGCTCGCTGTGGGGGCGGGGCCAGTCCGTCAGGGGCTCGAAGTGCAAGCGCAATGTGCCGTACTCCGGTCGAAACAGATGGGTCCAGTCGATCGCCAACAATTGCACGCTAGAGGGCAGGAATGAGGGTCCGGATTCGATGCGATAGAAGGCGAACAGCGCGAGCGCGAACGGGGCCAGCGCGAGATAGAACCACCAATCTTTGCGTAACAGACTAAACAGCGTGGCGCGGGCGCTGAACCAAACTGTCAGTCCCCAGAGCAGCAACAGGATGATCGCCGCCACGGCAAAATACGGCGTGGTATAAAGGAGAAATATGAGCGCCAATGCCATGAGGCGAAGGGCTGCGCCCGATGGGCTGCGTTGATAGTTCAGCCCGGCGGCCAATAGAACAAAGACCCCCATCGTGGCCAGATTCTGGATGTGCAGAAAGTGATTGATCAGGACCGCCGGCGAAAAATGGGTCAGATACGCAACGATCGGCACCCACAAACGCGTGGCGGGGTGCAGGTGGGGTCGCTCGCTGCGGACGATCCGGTAGACTGCGTCGAACAGCAGGCAGAGGGCCGCGAAATGCAGGACGGACAGGAGCAGGCCGGTGAGTCGAAAGGCATCGAGCATACCGGTCGTTAGCAGGCGGGCGATCGCAAATACGGGGGTGAAGGCGATTAAGTTATCGGACCAGAAGAAGGCCGCCTGATGGTGGGGCCAGAAGGTGCGGGAATTGGCCAGATCAAAAGCGCCGCTGCGTAGGGTCTCGGTTACGTGGGTGAGAATCCAGAGATTAAAGAATCCGTCACCTGAATCACCCCAGATGGTGCCCGACGGGTGGGTGAAGATCTGCAGGTGCAGTGCGGCGCCGATACCATACAGTAGCGCGGCGAGGATCCAGATCGCTTTGCTCATGCGGTTTGCTTCATCGGGGGAGGGGACCGGGATAGAAAAAGAAAAAGCCTCCGCCGACGAATCGGCGGAGGCTCAGACTGTTCAGCTTTACCAGCCGCCGTCCCGGCGCTCATTGCGAATACCGCGTCGGCTGCCTTTGCCGGAGGGGCGTCCACCCCGGCCGCCGCCACCGCCGCCACCGCCGCCACCGCCGTATCCGCCACCGCCGCCGAAGCCGCCGCCGCCACCACGTTCTTCACGCGGGCGGGCCTCGTTCACGACGAGCGCGCGTCCGTCCATTTCCTGGCCGTTCAACTGCTCAACTGCGTTATCCGCGCCTTGTTGGTCCGCCATTTCCACGAAGCCGAAGCCGCGTGACTTGCTGGTGAACTTGTCGAGGATCAAATCGCAACGATTCACCGCTCCTGCTTGTTCGAAGTGACTGCGCAAATCGTCCTCAGTTGCTTGGTAGGGCAGATTCCCTACATACAATTTCGTTCCCATCGTTCTACTGTCTCTTTCTACTGTCTGTCGAAGGCCACGTCCAAGCGCTCGATTCGTTCGAGCGATTGAGCCGGATAATCCGGCTATCTACTAACTTGCCGCAGTTCACTTCTTCTGGCCAGCAGGGGAACTATTAAGGATTCGATCGCTGAGTACAACTCTAATTTTCGTGTGATTTGGGGCAGAGCAGGGTCATTCAGTTCTCCGCAAACGGCTGTAATACACGGTTAGCGACAAGCTGGAGGGCGGAGCTCCGCGACGCCGCGATTGTGCATCGGTAAATAGAAAGTCCTGTGTGGCCTCAGGGCTCGCAGAGCTCGCCCCTCCAAATTAGTGGAAACGGTGTACAAGTGGTTCTCCAAAAGAGAGGTAGCGCGGAGAACGGATTGGCCCTGAGGGGCAGCGAAACATGGACGAACCCATAGTTTACAACCCCGCGTGAACATAGTAGGGTACGCGACTTTAACTTGAAACACGGGGATAATCCCCGTTCACAATGATTGCAATGCTTCCATATATCGGTCTTGGCGTCGGTTTGAGTCTGTTGGGACTGGGCCTTTGGAGCCTCACCGGTCCGGCCAGCTTCCGGCGGACGCTGGCGGCCTTTCCGCGTCACCGGATCAGCGCGATTCTTTTAACCGTTGTCAATGCGCTCTGGGTCGCGTGGCTGATTGAGCAGACGCCGTTGGGCCGTTTTGAAGGATGGAAGACGTTGGCGTTTGGCGAACTCAGCATACCGACCCTATGGGTGCTCACGCCACTTTCCATTTGGTTGGTGATTCAGTTTATGGACGAGTTATTGGCCCCCCGCATGCTGGGTGCATTGTTTCTGCTGGCGGCTGCGCCGGCGCTGGATGCCGCCCGCTGGCATCCGTCGCCTTGGCGACTGGTGCTCACCTCGCTGGTGTATATCTTAATTGTCTGGGGTGTTGTCCTGCTGTTGAGTCCGTACCGGTTCCGGCATTCCATGGATGCACTGTGGACGGGCGGCCGCCGCATCTGGTCCAGCATCGTCGTCATGGGGCTCGGCGCCTGGTTGATTTTCTTATCGCTCACGGTCTATCCCACATAACAGGAGGCAACGAAACGCAGATGCAACGGGTATATAATTTTAGCGCTGGTCCTTCCACTCTTCCCCTTTCTGTTTTGGAGGAGGCGCAAGCGAATCTGGTGAACCATGAAGGATTGGGGCTGTCGATTATGGAGGACAGCCACCGCGGCAAGCCGTATACCGCGATACATGAAGAGGCGCTGCAAAATCTGCGCGACTTGTTGCAGGTGCCGGCGACCCATTCGGTTCTGTTCCTGACCGGTGGTGCCAGCGGGCAATTCGCAATGGTGCCGATGAATCTGTTGGGGCCGGACGATGTGGCCGATTACACGAATTCCGGTGCGTGGGCGTCGAAAGCGATTAAGGAAGCACGTGACGTGGGCCGTGTGCATGTCATCGCCGATTGCGGTAAGGAACGGCCGGCCCGGGTGCCCTACGAGGAAGAACTAACGTACACCGAGGGTGCTGCGTATTTGCATCTGACCTCGAACGAGACCATTTCCGGGGCCCAGTGGCAGCAGTTTCCGGATGCCCCGGTGCCGATTGTCGCGGATATGTCGTCCGATATTCTTTCGCGGCCGCTTGATGTATCGAAATTCGGGCTCATCTATGCCGGTGCCCAAAAGAATCTAGGACCGGCTGGCGTCACCGTGGTGATCATTCGCAACGATCTGGCGGAGCGGGTCACCTCGCGCGTCCCGATCATTTATCGGTATCAAACGCATATCGCCGATAACTCGTTATACAACACCCCGCCTTGTTTCCCGATCTATGTCTTGATGTTGGTTACACGCTGGCTCAAGGCGCAAGGCGGCCTCTCCGCTATGGCGGAAATCAACGCCCGCAAGGCCGCGAAGCTATACGCCGCCATTGATGCGACGGACTTTTATCGCGGTACGGCGATCCCGGCGCACCGGTCGACGATGAATGTGACCTTCCGCTTGCCCTCCGAGGAGCTCGAGGCGGCCTTTGTAAAAGCGGCCACGGCTGCGCACATGGTAGGGTTAAAAGGGCACCGGTCTGTCGGTGGCATTCGTGCCTCGATATACAATGCCATGCCTGAAGCCGGTGTCGACGCGCTGATTGACTTCATGCGGGAATTTGAGGCGCGCAACGGGTAAGGTATACCGATGAGCGGGACCGGTGCCAGGTAGCCACCGCCTAGTCACACCGGGCAAGGCGGATGCAACGCGCCACGGATTAATCATCACACCCTTTGAGGCGGTCTGCACGATTCGATTCGGCGACAGGTCGGCGGTGGGCCTGTTGATGCGTAGCGCTATGGAGCACCCCCCGGTCAAACAACCGAACTGTCAATTTGACTCGCCCTGATCCATGGCCCTATACTGTTCTTGAGGGTTTACACGGTTGTGAGTGAGGAAATTAGAGCACAAGCTCAGGGGAATGCAT
>SKLK01000128.1 GCA_007123265.1 Kiritimatiellia bacterium | reverse complement strand
GTCCCGATTTTGGCCGAACATCGCGGCGTGGTGCAGTTCCACGACTTCATTGAGGGCATTACCGTTCGTCGGGAAATGGATGAATCCACCGGGCTGGAAGGCACCGTGGTCATGGAGCACAAGGAAGATTTGCATCCGCAGATCGTGGTCAAGGATCCGGACACGGGTGAAGTGATTCACTATTACTCGATCCCATCCGGCGCGCACGTGATGGTGAGCGCGAATACCGAGGTGCCGGCCGGGTCGTTGTTGGCCAAGACGCCGCGGAAGGTCTCTCGAACGAAAGACATCACCGGCGGTCTGCCCCGTGTGGCCGAGTTGTTTGAAGCGCGTCGACCAAAAGATGCGGCTGAGATCGCCAAAATTGACGGTGTGGTTGAGTTCGGTGGCATCGCCCGCGGTAAACGCCGCATTCTGGTCCGTGACACGGCCACGAATGAGGAAGAAGAGCACTTGGTGCCTATGGGCCGTCACATCGTGGTGTTCCAGGGAGACATGGTCAAGAAAGGTCAGCAACTGACCGAGGGACCGGTGGTGCCGCAGGAGATTCTGGACGTGTGCGGACCGCAAGAGTTGCAGGAGCACTTGGTGAACGAAGTCCAGCAGGTGTATCGCTTGCAGGGCGTCGAAATTAACGACAAGCACATCGAAATTATCGTTCACCAAATGTTGCGTAAGGTCCGGATCACAGAGCCGGGCGACACGTCCTTCATTTGGGGCGAGCAGGTGGAACGCTATCAGTTCCAGGAGGAAAACCAAAAGGCGGCTGCCGAAGGCAAGCGCCCGGCGGAAGCTTCGCCGGTGCTGTTGGGTATCACCAAGGCTGCGCTGGAGACGGAAAGTTTCATTTCCGCCGCCTCGTTCCAGGATACCACCCGGGTATTGACCGATGCCGCGGCTTTGGGCCGGATCGACAACCTGCGTGGATTCAAGGAAAATGTAATCATGGGGCATCTAATTCCTGCCGGCACGGGCTTTAACATGTATCGCCATATCCGGTTGGTGCCGTTGGCGGAACCCATTAGTGCCGAGGAGTTACTGGGAGATACCTTCTTGGAGGAAAAGAAAACCTCATAAAAGTTGAAATGAACGGTTGAAGCGGTTGGACGGTTTCTGGTATGGTCTGCCGCTTCTTCAAGTCAAAGAAAGAGTGATGTATGCCGACAATTAATCAATTGGTCAATAAAGGGCGCAAGCCGCTCCGCAAAAAGAATAAGTCTCCGGCGTTATCGCAATGTCCGCAGCGGCGCGGGGTGTGCCTGCAAGTGAAGACACAAACGCCCAAGAAGCCGAACTCTGCGTTGCGGAAGGTAGCCCGTGTGCGGTTGACCAATGGCTATGAAGTAACGGCGTATATCCCCGGGGAAGGCCACAACCTGCAGGAGCACAGCATGGTGCTGGTTCGCGGGGGCCGCGTAAAGGATTTGCCCGGTGTGCGTTATCACATTGTGCGTGGAGCGTTGGACAGCCTCGGGGTGGATGGGCGTAAACGCGGGCGATCAAAGTATGGCGCGAAGACGCCGAAGGCGTAAGGAATAGGGAATTATGGCAAGACGACGACGAGCAGTTAGGCGACCGGTACAGCGGGATGTGCGGTATCAAAGTCCTTTAATTGGACGGTTTGTGAGCCAGTTGATGGCGAGCGGCAAAAAATCCACCGCCGAAAAGATCATTTACACCGCGCTGGATCAAATCCATAGCGAGACGAATGAAGAGCCTTTGGCCTTCGTGGAACGCGCCTTGGATAATGTGCGCCCGCGTTTGGAAGTGAAGTCGCGTCGCGTAGGCGGTGCGACGTACCAGGTGCCGATTGAAGTCAGCGATGACCGTCAAGTGGCGTTGGCCTTGCGTTGGGTCATCCAGTATTCCCGTGCGCGCAAAGGTACGCCCATGCCGCGCGCCTTGGCGATGGAATTGATGGATGCTTACAAGAATCAGGGTGCGGCCGTGAAGAAGCGGGAAGACACCTTCAAAATGGCGCAAGCCAATCGCGCCTTCGCCCACTATCGCTGGTAAGGGTCCCTTTGAAAAGCCAATGGTCAACGTGTTGGAAAAGGCGAATTCATCCGAACCGGACTATCCCGACGCCTCGCGCGAGGCGGATGGTCGCGGCACTTCGCTCTCGCTGATTCGCAACATCGGCATCATGGCCCACATTGATGCCGGCAAGACCACCACCTCCGAGCGGATGCTGTTCTACAGTGGCCGTGTTCACAAGATTGGCGAAGTCGATGACGGCACCGCGGTCATGGACTGGATGGAGCAGGAACAGGAGCGGGGCATTACGATTGTCAGCGCCGCGACCACGTTCTATTGGAAATCCCACCAAATCAATATCATTGATACCCCGGGCCATGTTGACTTTACCGTGGAAGTCGAACGATCCCTGCGGGTATTGGACGGAGCCGTCGGCGTGTTTTGCGGCGTGGCCGGTGTGCAACCCCAATCTGAGACCGTCTGGCGTCAGGCGCGTCGCTATCGGATTCCCTGTTTGGCGTTCATCAATAAAATGGACCGCAAAGGCGCGGATTTTGAGAAAGCGGTCACTGGGATTCGCGAAAAGTTGGCGGTTTCGCCCATTCCAATCCAGCTGCCCATCGGCGCTGAGGACAGCTTCCGGGGGGTGATCGACCTGCTCACCATGCGTGCCTTTATTTTCAATGATGGCGATCAGGGCGCGACGTGGTCCAGTGAGGACATTCCGGATGGGGACCTCGCCGCCGCCGAGCAAGCGCGCGCCGCATTAATTGAAGCGGTGGCTGAGCGGGACGAAGCGGTGTTGGAGGCGTATATGGCGGATGCCGAGGTGCCGGTGTCCCTTTTGCAGGCCGGGCTGCGGCGGGCGACTTTGGCGCAGGCCCTGGTCCCGGTTCTGTGTGGATCCTCGCTGAAGAACAAAGGCATTCAGCCCCTGATTGATGCGGTAGTGGATTATCTCCCTGCGCCTCCCGATGTGCCGGCGATTGTCGGGGTGCATCCCAAAGACGAAACGAAATTGGAACGCCATGCCAGCGATTTCGATCCGCTCAGCGCGTTGGCGTTCAAGGTCGCGCACGATTCGTATGTCGGCAAGTTGTTCTTTGTGCGTGTCTATTCCGGCCTGTTGAAGAAGGGTATGAACGTGTTCAACCCCCGCACCCGCAAACGCGAACGTGTGAGCCGGATCGTGCGTTTGCATGCCAATGCGCGGGAGGATATCGACGTCCTGCATACGGGCGAAATCGGCGGGTTGGTGGGATTGAAACAAACCTCGACCGGCGATACCTTGTGCGCGGAAAACGATCCGATCCTGTTGGAATCGATTGAATTTCCCGAGCCCGTCATTTCCATGGCGGTTGAGCCGAAATCCCAAGCGGACAAGGAAGCGCTGCAAGCCGCTTTGCAAGCCTTGGCGGAAGAGGACCCCACGTTCAAGACCTCGATGAACGAGGAAACCGGACAGACCTTGATCAGCGGGATGGGGGAGTTGCATTTGGAGATTCTCAAGGACCGGATGTTCCGTGAATTCAAGGTTCGAGCCAACGCCGGCAAGCCTGTTGTCGCCTACCGGGAGAGCATTTTGAGTGGCGGCGAAGG
Organism: Kiritimatiellia bacterium; assembly: GCA_007123265.1. GTDB lineage: Bacteria > Verrucomicrobiota > Kiritimatiellia > SLAD01 > SLAD01 > SLAD01. Next base: position 16,417 of record SKLK01000128.1, on the reverse strand, counting down.
AAATTTCACTTTTCAGCGAGAAATTGGTGGACACGGACAGTACGGTCATGTGATAGTGCGCGTCGCTCCGCTAAACCGGGGGGCTGGCAACCACATCGCTTTTGAGGTGTCCATCAATGACGTGCCGAACGAATTTCGGGCGGCCATCAAGGATGGGTTGCAGGATGCGTTGATTACGGGCATATTGGGCAACTATCCGTTGATCGACGTAGACGTGTGTGTCGTGGGTGGTAGTTTCCATCCGGTTGACTCGACGGACATCGCTTTTCGTTCGGCCGCAATTATGGCCTTGCGCGAGGCGGTGAAAGCGGCCTCGCCGACCTTGTTGGAGCCGGTGATGGAGCTGGAAGTCATCACGCCGGATGAGCATCTGGGTGATGTGCTGGGCGATATCAGTAGTCGGCGTGGTCAGGTACGCGAGATTGTCGCCCATGAAGGCAGTCAAGTGATCCGGGCGACAGCGCCGCTGGCTGAGTTGTTTGGTTATGCGACGGCCATTCGCTCGTTGAGCCGGGGCCGCGCGAGTTACTCGATGCAGCCATCGACATTTGAAGTGGTGCCGCCCACCATGCATGCGGCGATTTTAAATCGGTAGGAAGTACAGCTTATGAATGGACAACGAATACGTATCGGGTTGAAGGCGTTCGACCATCGGGTTTTGGATGTGTCAACCGCCGACATTGTTGAAACGGCTAAACGAACCGGTGCCCGCGTGGCCGGTCCGATTCCAATGCCGACAAAGATCGAGCGGTACAGCGTCAATCGCAGCCCGCACGTGAACAAAAAATCCATGGAACAATTCGAGATCCGCACGCACAAGCGTTTGCTGGACATTATTAACCCGACCGCCCAGACCGTAGATGAGCTGAAGAAGTTGAATCTGCCGGCTGGCGTCGACATCACGATTAAGATTTAAGTCATGAACAGTTTACTGGGACGAAAAGTGGGGATGACCCAGGTATTCGACGACAACGGTCGCCAATCCGTGGTGACCGTGCTCGAGGTCGGTCCGTGCCCCGTGGTACAGGTGAAGTCAGAAGAAACCGATGGCTATCGCGCCGCCCAGATTGGGTTTGTCCCGCAAAAGAAGCAGCGGTTGACGAAGCCCATGGCCGGGCACCAAGCCAAGGCCGGCGTGGATCCGGTCAAGGTGTTGCGCGAAGTTCCGCTGGAGGCTGGGGATGATGCGAAGGCGGGAGACGTGCTGACGGCGGCCCTGTTTGACGGTGTTGGGTATGTCGATGTTGTCGGGGTTTCGAAGGGCCGGGGTTTTCAGGGCGTGGTTAGGCGGTACAATTTTGGCGGTGGACGGGCCACGCATGGTTCCGGCACCCATCGGGGACCGGGCTCCATCGGCATGAAGGTGAGTCCCGCCCGTGTTTTTAAAGGCAAGAAAATGCCAGGCCACATGGGGAACGATCGCGTCACGGTGCAGAATTTGCGCGTTGTCCAAGTGCGGGCGGATGAGAATGTAGTATTGGTGGAAGGCGCTGTTCCGGGTCCTGCGGGTGGATTGGTAATGGTGCGAAAAGCGATTAAGAAAGCGGCGAGTGCGTCATGAGCAAGATACCGGTAAAGACGATGCAGGGCAGTGATGCCGGCGAATTCGAAGTGAGCGATGAGTTGTTGGTCTACGACAAGGGATTGCAAGCTGTTCACGAAGCGATTGTCACCTATAACGAAAACCATCGCGCAGGTACGGCGTCGACGTTGACCAAAGGGCAGGTCGCGGGTACGGGAGCCAAACCGTGGCGGCAAAAAGGGACTGGCCGTGCGCGTTCGGGCTATCAGCAGTCGCCGGTCTGGCGTGGAGGTTCCGTGGCCATGGGGCCGCGACCGCGTATCTTTGATCGCCGCCTGCCCAAACGCATTGCGCGGCTGGCCTTTCGCCGTGCGCTGAGCGAAAAGATTTCGGCAGGCGCGGTGGTGGTGCTGGAGGACTTACAGTTCGATGCGCCTAAGACACAGCAGTTGGCGGCATTGTTGAAGGCCCTCGACGTCGACAAAGGGGCATTGATTGTCTTGCATGAAGCCAACGACGCCGTTCGCTTGTCGGCCCGCAACTTGCCCCGGGTGCATGTCACCACGGCGCAGCACGCCAATGTCTATGAACTGTTGCGGTATCCCACCATACTCGTCACGCGCGCTGGAATGGACGCGTTGGTGGCCAGTCGTTTGCAAGCCGTCAGCGGCAGGAGGGCATCATGAAGGAAGCGCAACAAATCGTAAAAACGCTGGTCATCACCGAAAAAGGAACCCGGTTGATGGAGGCGGAGAATAAGTACTTGTTCAAAGTGTTTGCCGATGCCAACAAGGTGGATATCAAGCGGGCGGTGGAAGAGCTTTTCGGCGTTTCCGTGGAAAAGGTGAACACCTTGCGGCGCAAAGGAAAGATGAAACGGGAGCGCACGGCTCGCTATGGGCGGACCCCAGGATACAAGCGCGCGATTGTAACGCTGAAAGAAGGCGACAGCATTGATTTGACCTAACGGGGATGACTAATGGCTATTCGAAAATATAAACCCTACACGGCCAGCCGCCGTTCGATGACGGTCTCGTCGTTTGATGAGATCACCAAGGACAAGCCGGAAAAGGCGCTGGTCAAAAAGAAGAAGCAACAAGCGGGCCGCAACGGCAGTGGGCGGATCACGGTTCGTCATCGCGGTGGTGGCCACAAGCGGCGTTTGCGCGTGGTGGATTTCATCCGCGACAAGCATGGCATTCCGGCCCGCGTCGCGGCCATCGAATACGACCCGAACCGGTCGGCCCGATTGGCGCTGTTGCACTATGCCGATGGCGAAAAGCGTTACATGTTGGCGCCGGTGGGTGTGAAGGTGGGTGACCGCTTGATGTCCGGCCCGGAAGCCGAGCCGGAGATTGGCAACCATTTGCCGCTGGCGAAGGTGCCGTTGGGATTGCCGGTGCACAATTTGGAGTTACTGCCGGGGCGCGGTGCCAAAGTGGTGCGGTCGGCCGGGCAATCGGCCCAGATTTTGGCGCGTGAGGGTGAGTTTGCGGATATTAAGTTGCCTTCCGGGGAAGTGCGCAAGTTCCGCACGAACTGTTACGCCACCATTGGCCAGGTCGGCAACGTCGAGCACGAGGGCATCTCGTTGGGTAAAGCGGGACGCGCCCGCTGGAAAGGGCGTCGTCCGACCGTCCGCGGTGTGGCGATGAACCCGGTGGATCACCCGATGGGTGGCGGTGAGGGGCGCTCGTCCGGCGGCGGCCACCCGGTGAGTCCGTGGGGGCAATTGACGAAAGGCAAGCGTACGCGATCGAAGAAGAAGGCTTCAAATCGCTGGATCGTTCAACGGAGGAAGAAGTAAATCATGTCGCGATCATTGAAAAAAGGCCCTTACGTCGACGAGAAACTGATGAAGAAGGTCGACCGGATGAACGAATCCGGTCAAAAGCGTGTGATCAAGACATGGGCCCGTCGGTCCATGATTGCCCCGGAATTCGTTGGGCACACCTTCGCGATCCACAACGGCAAGAATTTTATATCCGTTTTTATTACAGAAAACATGGTCGGCCATCGGTTGGGCGAGTTTTCGCCGACCCGCCAGTTCCGGCGGCATGGCGCGGCGACCGATAAGACGGTTTCGTTGAAGTAATCTGGTTTTTTTCAGGTTTTCGTAAAAACAGTATTGGCAGACGCGCAAGGGATGCGTACTATACGCGCTTCACTTGCATTCGGGGACCCTGGTGGGGGTGCCGGATCATCAGCGCAAGTTGACGGCTTAAGGCCGGGCGTACTCCAACAGAGACGGGCACAGGCGACGTTTACCCGCTGCCGGTGGCCATAGGGAATGTGTGCATTATGGATGTAACAGCTACAGCGAGATTTGTGCGGATGTCGCCGACGAAGGTTCGGGACATTGCGCGGGCGATTCAGGGCAAGCCGGTGGAGGAAGCGTTGCGGATTACCTCCTTCAACAAGCGCAAAGGCGCTTTTTTGGTCGGCAAGACGTTGAAGTCGGCGATTGCAAACGCCGATCATAACGCGGAATTATCGGTCGAAGACTTGTATGTGCGGTCGGCGGTGGTCGATCAGGGGCCGGTAATTAAGCGGTTCCGTCCGGCGGCACGGGGAATGGCGAAGCCCATTCAAAAGAAAACGAGCCATATTCGGATTGTGTTGACGGATCAGAAGCCTGCGCGGGCGTCGCGCAAAGCGGTATAAAGTAAGGAGAATCGGTTTTGGGCCAAAAAGTAAATCCAATTGGGTTACGGGTTAGCGTCACTAAAGACTGGCGTTCGCGCTGGTATGCCGAGAAGAAGGCGTTTGGTGGTCTGTTGCAGGAAGATCAGTTGATCCGGGACATGATCAAGAAGCAATTGAAGGACGGAGCGATTGCCGACGTGTGTATTGAGCGCTATGCCAACCGTGCGCGGGTAACGTTGCATACCGCCCGGCCCGGCATTGTGATTGGGCGTAAGGGGGCCGATTTAGAGCGTCTGCGGGAACAGATTGCCGCGAAAACCAAGCGGGAGATTTATATTGAGATCCGCGAAGTAAAGAATGCCGATACCAACGCCCAATTGGTGGCGGAGGGCATCGCCAGTCAGTTGGAGCGACGGGTGTCGTTTCGCCGCGCGATGAAGCGGGCGCTGCAGGTTGCGATGGAGCTGGGCGCGGACGGTATTAAAGTGGCCGTAGCCGGGCGCTTGGGTGGCGCTGAGTTGGCGCGTCGCGAGGAATATAAGCAAGGCAAGGTCCCGTTGCATACGCTCCGCGCGAATGTTGGGTATGGCTTTGCCGAGGCCAATACAGTGGCCGGCAAGATTGGGGTCAAGGTTTGGGTTTGCAAGCCGCACGAGGTGGCGGCCAGGAATTAAGGTGGGGTTGATATGCCGTTAATGCCAAAACGAGTGAAGCACCGCAAGGTGCAGCGGGGAACGCGCAAAGGGGTTGCGTCCCGGGGCAATGCCATGGCCTTTGGTGAATATGGCTTGCAATCGCTGGGGCGCGCCTGGATCACCAATATTCAGATTGAGGCCTGTCGTGTGGCGATTAACCGGTGCATGAAGCGCAAAGGCAAATTGTGGATTCGCATCTTTCCGGACAAGCCCTATACGAAAAAGCCGTTGGAAGTGCGAATGGGTAAAGGCAAAGGCGGCGTCGAGGGGTGGGTGGCCGTTGTCAAGCCGGGTCGGATGATGTTTGAGTTGGGCGGTGTGCCGGAGCCGATTGCCCGGGAAGCCATGAAGTTGGCGGCCTCGAAGTTGCCGATTCGGACGCGATTTGTGCAGCGCCATACCCATTAAGTGTACGGGAATCCGTTTATGAAGATTCAAGAAATGAGAGAGCTGACGCCGGAAGAATTGCGCCACCAGTATGATGAAACAGCGAAGGAGTTGTTTAATTTGCGGGTGCAGAAGTCGACCGGACAATTGGAAAAACCGTCTCGGATCCGTGAGCTGCGGCGCGAAGTCGCCCGTTTGCGTACGGTGCAGACGGAGCGCAAGAAAGAGGGGCGGGCGTAATGTCGACCACAGTAGATAGTCAGCGGCACCTGCGGAAGATCCGCGATGGCCGCGTCGTAAGCACCAGCATGGATAAAACGATTGTGGTGCGGGTTGAACGCCGCATCCGTCATCCATTGTATGGCAAGGAAATGATTAAGGCGAAGCGGTATCACGCGCACGATGAAAAGAGCGAAGCCCAGGTCGGCGACGTCGTCCGGATTATGGAGACGCGCCCGTTGAGCAAGCTCAAGCACTGGCGCTTGATCGAAATCGTCAGCCGCGCTGAGGTATGATGCCGATAGGGAACGTGAAGCAATGATTCAGATGCAAACCAAATTGGATGTGGCCGATAACACCGGCGCCCAGTCGTTGCAGTGCATTCGTGTGCTGGGGCAACGCAAGCGGGTAGCCAAAATCGGCGATGTGATCAAGGTGTCGGTCAAAGAAGCGCAGCCCCGTGGCATGGTGAAGAAAGGCGAGGTCCATCGCGCGTTAATTGTGCGGACCAAAGCCGGGATTCGTCGCAGCGATGGCAGTGTGCTTCGATTTGATCACAATGCCGCGGTGATTGTGGATGATCAAATGAATCCGCGAGGCAGCCGAATTTTTGGTCCGGTGGCGCGTGAATTGCGTGAAAAGAATTATATGAAGATCGTGTCTTTGGCACCCGAGGTGATTTGATGAAGCGGAACGTCAAGAAAGCATCGATAAAGCCCATGCACATCAAGAAGGGCGACTTGGTCCTGGCCATCGCGGGCGAGGATGCCAGCCGCGGCAAGCCGGGTAAGGTCCTCCAAGTGCTGCCCAAGCAGCAGCGTGCGATTGTGGAAGGCTACAATTACGTGAAGAAACACATGCGCAAGACCCAAGACAATCCGCAAGGCGGGATCGTTGAGAAAGAAGCACCGATCCATGTATCTAATCTGGTCAAATTCAAGGGCGAGGAGAAATCCGCCTAATAGCGATTTTGAGGAATCATGACAGCGACATTGAAAGAACGATTTGAGCAATCGGTGGTGCCGGAGTTGAAGAAGGCGCACGGGTACGCGAATCCGATGCAGGTTCCGCGGATCACGAAAGTGGTGATCAACATGAGCCTGAGTACGCGGGTTGACAAGGACGCCTTGAAAACTGCGGCGGATGAGTTGAGCCGGATATCGGGTCAGCGGCCTGTGATCACCAAGGCGCGCAAGAGCATATCCAATTTCGGTTTACGCGAAGGCATGCCGATCGGGGCCAAAGTCACCCTGCGGGGAGTGCGCATGTATGAGTTTTTGGATCGATTGATCAATGTGGCCTTGCCGCGCATTCGCGATTTTCGCGGCGTGTCGGCCAAGGCCTTCGACGGGCGAGGCACCTACACGCTGGGGTTGAAGGAGCAGTCCATCTTTCCGGAACTTAATCCGGACAGCATCAAACGCCAGCAAGGCATGGACATCAGTATTGTCACTTCCGCGGAGACGGATGCGGAGGCCCGGGATTTATTGAAACATTTGGGGATGCCGTTTGCATCGGCTTAAGTGATCCCTCAGGAAAGGATAGAGCACCTTGGCTAAGACATCATGGATTGTTAAATCGAATAGGCCACCTAAGTTTAGTGCGCGCCAGTACAATCGCTGCACCCGCTGCGGGCGGGCGCGCGGGTACATCCGAAAGTTCCAGATCTGCCGGATTTGTTTCCGTGAGCTGGCGTCGGAAGGAAAGATTCCAGGCGTGGTGAAGGCAAGTTGGTAGGCGGCGGAGCAGGATTCTTATGAATTTATCAGACCCGATAGCGGATATGTTAACGCGTGTGCGGAATGCGCAAAACGCCGAGTTGGCGGAGACCACCATGCCGTATTCCCGGATGAAGGCCGAAATAGCCCGTATCCTGAAGCGTGAAGGTTTTATCCGGGATTTTGTCTCGGACGGTGACGGCGCCAAACGCGCGCTGCGCATCCATTTGAAGTATGGTCCCGAGCAGGAAAAGGGGATCGAAGGATTGAAACGAGTCAGTCGGCCCGGGCTACGGCGCTATACCGGCCGGGACCAATTGCCGCGGGTGTTGGGCGGGATGGGCATTGCCATCCTGAGCACCTCCGTGGGCATTTTGACCGATAAGGAAGCCCGCCAGCAAAAGGTCGGCGGCGAAGTGTTGTGCTACATCTGGTAGCCGGGAGAGCATCATGTCAAGAATAGGGGTACAACCCATTTCAGTGCCAGCGGATGTGACAGTATCCATCGCGGGTGGGGAAGTAACGGTCAAGGGACCGAAAGGCGAACAGGCTTGGACCTTTCCGCCGGTGGTCGCTTTTGAGCAGAAGGACGGCAAGGTGATGGTCACGCGGACGTCCGACGATAAGTTTTCCCGAGCCATGCATGGAACGGCTCGGAATATGATCGCTAATATGGTCGAAGGCGTGAAGGACGGCTTTGTGAAGGAGCTCGAAATTCAAGGCGTTGGCTTCCGTGCGTCGATTCAGGGGAACCGATTGAACATGGCGCTCGGTTTTTCGCATCCGATTGATTACACCGTACCGGAGGGGGTCACGGTGGAGGTTGCGGACAACACGAAAATCAAGGTGAGCGGTATCAATAAACAACAAGTGGGCCAAGTTGGCGCGCAAATTCGATCCTATTACCCCGCCGAGCCCTACAAGGGTAAAGGGGTGCGGTACAAGGGTGAACAAGTGCGGCGCAAGGCTGGTAAGACGGTGGCGTAATTATGAAGGTCGAAACGAAGGCAGACTATCGCAAGCGGCGACATTTTCGCATTCGCAAGAAGGTGAAGGGAACCGCGGAGCGGCCGCGCATGAGCGTGTTTCTCTCCAACCAGCACATCTATGTGCAGTTTATCGACGATGTCGATTCCCGCACCTTGACGGCGGTATCGACGGTCGACAAGGCACAAGCCGACGCCACTCGGGGCAATGGCACCGAGCGGGCCAAGGAGATCGGTCGCTTGGCTGCTCAGGCGGCACAAGCCAAGGGGATTGGCGAAGTGGTGTTCGATCGTGGTGGGTTCCGGTATGGGGGGCGGTTACGCGCCTTGGCCGATGCCGCGCGTGAGGAAGGCCTGAAGTTTTAAGTTTGCAGACGGCACGAGGAAAGATCAGCTATGAGTGGATTCAATAAACGTAAAGATATCGATGCCCCCAGCGACTTGGACGAGCGGGTCGTGCACGTGAATCGCTGTTCCAAGGTCGTCAAAGGCGGTCGGCGCTTTAGTTTCAGCGCCTTGGTGGTCGCAGGGGACCGCAAGGGGCATGTGGGGTACTCGCTGGGCAAAGCCAATGAAGTGGCGGACGCGATCCGCAAGGGGACCGAACAGGCCCGCAAGAATTTGATGTCCGTGACGTTGCGAGATCGGACCATACCGCATCAGGTCATCGGCGAGTTTGCCGGTGCCCAAGTTTTATTGAAACCGGCTTCCGAGGGGACCGGCGTGATCGCCGGTGGCGCCGCCCGCGCGGTACTCGAGCTGGCTGGGGTGCGGGATATTTTGGCCAAGTCCTTGGGTAGCAGCAATCAATTGAATGTGACCAAGGCTACCATTCGAGCGCTCGAGGCGCTTCGTTCACGGGAAGACGTGGCTGCATTGCGTAGCGCGTAAGGGAAGGAAGATATCTGATGAATTTACATTCGTTGAAGCCAGCCAAAGGTTCAAGCCGTCCGAAGCGGCGTTTGGGTCGCGGTCGGGCCTCGGGATTGGGTAAGACCAGTGGCCGGGGACACAAAGGGCAGTACGCCCGTTCCGGGCACAAATACAAGCCGACATTTGAGGGCGGTCAGATGCCTTTGGTACGGCGCATGCCCAAGCGGGGATTTAAGAACGTTAATGAAGTGGTTTATCTCCCGGTCAATTGTGCGGCCTTGGCGCAGTTCGACGCGGGAACCGAGGTGACGGTCGATCTATTGCGTGCAACGGGCCTGGCGCGAGGGTCATCGGCACCCGTTAAGATTCTGGGCCATGGGGAACTCGATCGCAGCTTAACGGTCAAAGCGCATGCTTTCAGCGCATCGGCCCGCAGCAAGATTGAGGCTGCCGGTGGATCCTGTGAAATCGTCAAATAACAGGCCGGGTTATAGGCTGTCATGTTATCAGCATTTACGAACAGTTTTAAGATTCCGGAGCTGCGGCAGCGGATTCTATTTACGTTTGGATTGATCTTCTTGTGCCGCTTGGTGGCGGCCGTTCCGGTGCCCGGCGTCAATGCAAGCGCCTTGCGGGCCTTCATTGCTTCCGTCCAGCGAGGTGATGCCGGTGGATCGTTCGTGGGGATGTACAACCTGTTTAGTGGCGGGGCGTTAGAAAACTTCGCCATCGGCGCATTGGGAATCATGCCCTATATCAGCGCCTCGATTATCATTCAATTGATGACCGCTGTTGTGCCGACCTTGGAGCGGTTGGCCCGCGAGGGCGACACGGGCCGGCAAAAAATTACCCAATACACCCGCTATCTGTGCCTGATCTTGTGCCTGGTTCAAGGCTATGCCTTGGCGGTTGTGATGGAAAATCCGATGATGTTCGATCAAGTCGAACCCATCGTGCGCAATCCCGGCTGGGCCTTTCGCATCATGGCGATCATTACCATGACCTCTGGCACCATGTTGCTGATGTGGATGGGCGAACAAATTACCGAGCGGGGAATCGGCAACGGCATATCGCTGATCATTACCGTCAGCATTATCAGTATGTTGCCGGGCGCGATTCAGGCGGCGATTAATATGTTCCGTCCCTACGAGACCGGTACCGCGGCGGAATATACCGTATTCCATTTGGTTGCGCTCTTGGTGATGTTGTTTCTCGTCATCGCCGGCACCATTGCGGTGACCCAGGCGCAGCGCAAGATTCCGGTGCAATATGCAAAGCGCGTCGTGGGCCGGAAGGTCTACGGCGGACAAAGTACCTACATGCCGCTGCGGGTCAATTATTCCGGCGTCATGCCGATCATCTTTGCGCAGGCGATTTTGATGTTTCCCGCGCAGTTACTGAGCCGGGTGCCCAGTGAGGCCGTGCGTCGCTTCGGTGCCGCGCTGGATTTCGGAACGACGTGGTACAATGCCCTCTACGCGTTCATGATCCTTTTCTTCTCCTATTTCTGGGTCGCGACCCAGTTCAAGCCGGTGCAAATTGCCGACGACCTGAAGAAATATGGCGGCTACGTGCCGGGCATCCGTCCGGGCAAGCCGACCGCAGAGTTTTTGGATCGGACCATGACACGGTTAACGCTGGCCGGTGCCGTGTTCCTCACCATCATAGCGGTCTTGCCGATGTTGATGGCTCAGCAGTTCGGGATTCCGTGGATCGTGGCGCACTTTTTCGGGGGCACCAGCATTCTGATCATCGTTGGCGTGATGCTGGATACCATGCGCCAAGTGGAATCGCATCTCTTAACCCGGCATTACGATGGTTTTCTGAAAAAAGGTAAACTGCGAGCGCGGAAGTAGGCTGTTGCATGTGGGATGTAATCATCTTGCTGGGTGCGCCAGGGTCGGGCAAAGGAACCGCCGCCGCCGATGTCGCGAGCGAACGTCCCACGTGGAATCATGTGTCCACGGGGAATATGTTGCGGGCGGCTATCCGCTCGGGCAGCGATGTCGGGCTTGAGGCCAAGCGATTCATGGATGCCGGCGAGTTGGTCCCGGACGAAGTGGTGATGAAGATCGTCAGCGAACACCTCCAGTCGGGTCCTTCGGATGCCGTCTATCTCTTTGATGGCTTCCCGCGCACCGATAAGCAGGCCGAACTGCTTGACGCGTTTTTGCGCGAGAGTGGGGAGGGCCGCGTGAAGCATGTGTTTTATTTGGAAGTGGATCGCGATGTGTTGGTGAACCGGATTGCCGGTCGCTGGATTTGCCGGGACTGTGGCGCCGTGTATCATGAACAGAACATGCGGCCGAAAGTCGAGGGTGTCTGTGACAAATGTGGCGGGGAATTGTATCAGCGGGATGATGACCGCCGTGAGACGGTGTTGAACCGACTGGAAGTTTATGAAAAACAGACGGCCAGTTTGATCGATTATTACGAGCGTCGGAATGTGTTGGTGCGGGTCGACGGCTTGTGTCGGTGGGAAACCAGGGATTCCTTGTTGTCCGCAACCGATGAGGCTGATTTGTCGCCATGATCAAGATCAAGACGACCGAGGAATTGGCCCGCATGCGGGTGAGCTGTGGAATGGCTGCGTCGGTTCGCGACGCCGTAGCCAAGGCCATCAAGCCGGGGGTCACCACCTTGGAATTAGATGATTATGCGCGAGAATTGATCGACAAATTCGGGGCGAAGAGCGCCTTTTATGGGTATCGTGGATTTCCTGGCTATATCTGCGTGTCGGTGAACGATGAAGTGGTGCATGGGATTCCCGGCAAACGCGTGGTGCGTATCGGCGACATTCTCAGCGTGGATTTTGGAGTGCAATACGACGGGTTTATCGGGGACACGGCGACCACCGTGATGGTGGGCGTCACCGATCCGGAAGTGATCCGGTTGATTGATGTCACGGAACGAGCCTTGATGGCGGCGATCGATCAGGCGGTCGAAGGGAACCGGCTTTCGGACATATCCCATGCCGTGGAATCGGTGGCCGTCGCTGCGGGGGTGGGGATTGTGCGTGATTTTGTCGGACACGGGATTGGCCGTAAAATGCACGAAGAGCCGCAGATCCCGAATTTCGGACGGCCGGGACGCGGGCCCCGGTTGCGGGCCGGCATGACATTTGCGTTGGAGCCGATGTTGAATGTCGGCACTGAAGAGGTAGAGATTATGCCCGATGGATGGACGGTCCTAACCAAAGACCGACGGCCTTCGGCTCATTTTGAGCATACGGTTGCCGTGGGCGTGGAGCGGGCGGAAATCCTGACGGTGGCAGAAAATGCATAAAAAAGAGACATTTGTGCTGGACGCTGTTTTAAAGGATGTGATAAACAATCCGACCTTCAATGCAGTATTGCCGAATGGCCATGAGATTGTGGCCTTTCCCTCGCGCCGGCACCGTAACGCGGTTCGTGCGCAATGGACGCCCGGCAGTCGGGTTCAAGTGGAGATGTCACCTTTCGACATGTCGAAGGGGACGTTTGTTTTTTAGTAGAGCAAAGGTTGTGGTGAGTCATGAAAGTGCGATCATCCGTAAAAAGAATTTGTGAGCGGTGTCGAATTATTCGTCGCAAAGGTGTGGTACGTGTGATCTGCACGAACCCGCGTCATAAGCAGCGGCAGAGTTAATAGGAGCGGACAAGGTTATGCCAAGAGTATTGGGTATTGATATTCCAGGATTTAAACGCGTGGAGTTCGCATTGCGTTACATCCACGGGATCGGGCCAACGTTGGCGCGCGAGGTGGTCGCTAAAGCCGGCATTGATCCGGCCAAGAAAGCCAATGACCTGGTGGACGAAGAGATCACCAAGTTGGCCCAGCTCTTGCAGGAAGAGTATCGTGTGGAGGGGGATTTGCGCCGTGAAGTGGCGGCGAACATCCGCCGGATCGTGAGTATTGGCAGCTACCGGGGTTTGCGTCATCGTCGCGGCTTGCCGGTCCGGGGCCAGCGGACGAGCACGAATGCCCGCACCCGCAAGGGCCCGCGGCGTACCGTCGGTGCGGTGCGAGGTAAGGAAGCGCGTTCCGCGGCCAAGCAAGCGGCGAAGTAAAGATCGATCTTTAGGGAGTAGCAACGATTATGGCGGAAGAGAATGAAGTGAAGGCGGAAGAGGAAGCGACCCCAAAGGTAGACGCGAAAGTCGGCGAGTCGGCTGAAGCGGCACCTGAGCGGGCGGCGACAGCAGCGGCGGAAGCGACGCCTGCGCCGGCGCGGCGACAGACGGCGGAGGAAATTTTGAAGGAAGCCGAGGGCCCGGCCGCCCCCATTGCCAAGCCCAAGAAAAAGGGCAAAGGCAAGGGCCAGCGCCATGTCCCGGTGGGCGTGGCCCATATTCGGGCCACCTTCAACAACACCATGGTTACGATTACGGATCCGCGGGGTGGCGTGATTGCATGGCGAACCGCTGGACGCTGTGGGTTCAAGGGGTCGCGCAAGAGCACCGCCTTTGCCGCGACAATGGTGGCTCAGGAAACGGCGCGCGAAGCGCTGGCCTACGGTTTGAATGAAATTGAAGTGAAAGTGCAGGGCCCCGGTGCGGGCCGCGAATCAGCCATTCGCGCACTGCAGGCGGCCGGGTTGACGATTACGTCGATCCAAGACATGACGCCTGTGCCACACAACGGCTGCCGACCGCCTAAACGGCGGCGGGTGTAAGTTTAGGAGCTAGAATTATGGGAAGATATACGGGACCCTCCTGCAAGCTTTGTCGCCGCGAAGGCATGAAGCTGTTTCTAAAAGGCGACCGCTGCTATATGGCCAAGTGTGCCATTGAGCAAGGCCGTCCGGCGCCGGGTATGCATGGTCAGCGGCGCAGTAAAACGTCCGATTACGGTGTGCAGTTGCGCGAAAAACAGCGCTTGCGCCGCATGTATGGTTTGCAGGAAGCGCAATTCCGCCTGTTCTTTGAGCGCGCGTCTCAAAAGAAGGGGCGCACCGGCGAGACGCTATTGCAAATGCTGGAAATGCGATTGGATAACGTGGTTTATCGACTGGGCTTTGCCGCTTCGCGCAAGGCGGCCCGCCAATTCGTCAACCACGGGCATGTCGAAGTGAATGGCCGCAAGAGCAGTATCCCGTCCCGGGTCTTGAAGGCCGGTGACGTTGTGCAGGTGGTCAATCGTCCGGCCAGCCGTGAACTCGTGAAGCCCATAATTGATACCGCCGAAAGCCGCGGTCTCGCCCCTTGGATCCGCTTGGATAAGAACGAGGCGAAGGGCGAAATTGTGCATGTGCCCAGCCGCGAGGAAATTCAGCCGATTGTCAATGAGCAGTTGATTGTGGAGTTGTACTCCAAGTAAGAGAAGCGAAACCAAAAGCACCATACGAGCCGGTTAATGCCCGGTTCTGGGAGACTAGATTATGCCTATTCGATTGGGTCGATTTGAAATGCCCAAGCGCGTCGTCAAGGACGAAAGCGAATCAACCGATACGTACGGATTGTTCGTGGCCGATCCTTTTGAGGCGGGCTACGGCCGCACCATTGGAAATTCTTTGCGTCGCATCCTGCTGTCCTCGCTTGAGGGCGCATCCATTTCGGCGATTCGCCTGGATGGCGCATTGCACGAGTTCTGCACCTTGCCCGGTGTGGTGGAAGATGTTACCGACATCATTATCAACCTTAAGGGCGTGCTGATAAAGATGTACTCGCGCGAGTCCCGGAAATTGACCTTGAGCGTCAAGGGACCGGGCGAAGTGACGGCAGGTGATATTCAGACGGACGGCAACGTGGAAATCCTGAATCCCGACCACCACATTGCCACCCTGGATCAGGATGGCAAGATCGAGGCTGAGCTGGAAGTGCGGATTGGCCGCGGTTACTGTCCCGCCGAAGGGAACAAGCGCGAAAATCAGGAGATTGGTCTGATTCCGATTGATTCCTTGTTTTCCCCGGTGCGCCGGGTCAAGTATAGCGTGGACAATACCCGCGTCGGCCGTCGCACGGATTATGACAAGCTCTTGATGGAAATCTGGACTGATGGCCGGATCACGCCGGACGATGCCCTGACACAAGCGGCAGCGATTCTGCGGCACCACCTCGATGTATTTGTCAGCTATGACAAGGATCTGGTTGAGTTCGAGGAAAAAGAATCGCAGCGGGATGAAGAGCGCGACGAATTGGCGCGGAAGCTGGCCATGAGCGTCAACGAGATCGAGTTGAGTGTACGCGCTGCCAATTGCTTGAACAATGCGAACATTGTCACCGTTGGTGAATTGGCGCAGAAGACCGAGGCGGAAATGCTGAAATACCGCAACTTCGGCAAGAAGTCCTTGAATGAAATCAAGGCCAAATTAATCGAGATGGGCTTGGGATTGGGTATGCAGTTCGATGAGGATGTACTGCGCGGCCCGAAATCCTAAGCCTTCCATATTAACCTTTTAGTCGATAGAGTGAGACCATGCGTCATCGTAAGAGAACCATAAATAAGTTGGGGCGGAACACCGCACAGCGTGAAGCGTTGTTAGCCAGCCTTGTGTGTAACCTGATCCTGCAAGGGCGGATCAAGACTACGTTGCCGAAAGCGAAGGCTGCGCGGCGGTTAGCCGAAAAGATGGTCACACTGGGCAAGAAGAACACCTTGGCCAGTCGCCGGCTGGCCGTTTCGAGGCTGCGACGGAAGGAAGTCGTTAAAAATCTTTTTGACCAAGTCGCTCCAACCATGCAGGATCGAAATGGTGGCTACACACGGATTATGAAGTTGGGTCAGCGTCAGAGCGACAGTTCCGAGATGGCGCTGCTGGAGTGGGTGGATCATGCCCCAAAATCGAGTTCGGTGGCCACGGAGAAATCGACGGAAGTGAAGAAGGAGAAGGAGTCGGCGCCCGCCGTTTCGTAAGCGGCGGACAAAGTCGTTAATCACCCGAAGGAAAAGGAAGACAACTATGAGCATGACAAAAACACAGATTCTCTCAACGTTGGCGGAACGCAGTGGCTTGGCCAAAAAAGATGTCCAGACGTTAATGGATGAATTGGCAACGCTCGCGTATGCGGAAGCCCAAAACGGATTTACGTTGCCGGGTTTGGGCAAATTGGAATTGAAGGATCGTGCCGCGCGGATGGGGCGTAACCCGGCGACCGGCGAACAGATCCACATTCCGGCCAAGAAGGTGGTCAAATTCCGGATTGCCAAGGCCTGCAAAGAAGCCGTATTGGGCGCGTAAGCGACCTCTCAGGTTCATTTCGAAAAGCAGCCTCTTCGCCCTCGGGCGTAGAGGCTGTTTTATTAGGGGCCGCTCGAAATGACCCATTGAATTCCTGAGTTCCACATTGGGACACCCGAGGCGAAATCGTAATCGAAGTCCCGGCTTATGTTAATTCCCATTTCTGCATCGGATTAACCTGGATTAGAGTTTCTCCCCTCTTTTCTTATCGG
>SKLK01000148.1 GCA_007123265.1 Kiritimatiellia bacterium | reverse complement strand
CCGCTGACGGTAATGCCGGTGACCGGGTCAACGCTTTGCGCCAGCGGATCATAGCGCAACCGCTTCTGCAGCGAGGCGGGCAATTCGTTGAAGATGTATTTGCCGCCGCTGACGCGGGTGCGGCCCGAGGCCGGCAGCAGCGGCGTCGGGAAATCGCCGATGGGCAGCACCACCGATCGCACATCCAGCACCTGCGCCATGCGAACGGTCCAGCTATCCTGATGCAAAATCGTGTGGCCGCCGGGATTGAGCGCGTCGAAAACGACTTCGCCCACGGCAAACCCAAGCACGCCGGGCAAGCCAGGTGTCGGCACGGTTTGGACTTGGCCATTATCGGCGATCACCAACGTATTGGGCTTGTCCATCCGGTATTCGCCGCCCGAGAAGGTCAAGGTCTCGCCCGCTTTCAGGACCGGGGCGACTTTGGGCCAATCGCTCTTGTAGAGAATCTTGTTCGGCACCGCATTGCTCTGAATGGCTGGCGACACCGGCGAATTCAAGGGAAGACTACGCAGCGACGCGATATTCTTGGGCATGAACGAAACGCTGTCGCCGGTATTCGGGAAGGCCGATCGCCGCTGACCGGAACTGGCATCAAAACGAATCCGTCCCGACTCATTGGGCGGCCACCAGAAACTGGGCGACATCGGGTAATAGATGGAGAAGGTGAACCACGCGTTTTCACCGCCGGACACCGCCCAACTTGTGCTCTTGTGATCCTCCCAATAGGTGGATTGTCCCTTGATATTGATCCCGAAGGTCTCGGGCGCAGGCGATGCGCCGATCACGACGCCAAGCGGATAGAACGGGATCACCGGCTCACCCGCCTCCATGCGCACATAAGGTTCCTGCACCAAGGTGGTGGGCGGATGCGGCACTTGCGTGGCGTCGCTCGGGATGGTGATCAGCGACTGGTTCGCAAAGCGGTAGTTGGGAATGTTCTGATCCTCTTTCACCACCTCATAGACGCGCATCCGGAATTCCTCTGCAGCAGTGTCAAAGAACTGGACCAACACGTACGGATGTGACGTGTAGCCGGCCGGTTGGCTGCTTTCGGTCTGGGAGTCGGGGTTGTAGCGGTTCAAGTCATTGTTACGCAGCGCGTACGCGGCAAGCGGTCGCGGCGAGACTTGGGCAAAGCGCCGGGACGGCGCCATGATGGCGTGCTCTTCATTCGGATTGTACCCCGGTAGAGAAGGATCGTTCTGTACATAGATGGCCGGCTGCTGAATACGGGAAGGATTATAGGTCGTCAGCGCCGGAAAGACGTTGGTGATGGTACCGCCCACGCCGTCGGGGACAATGTTGGTGACGGCAGGCGCCACCAGTTGATCCTGCCCGTTGGCATTCACGCTTTCGCTGCCGAATTGGCTGGCGATGACGATGCGACCGAGCCCCTCCGCCTCATTCGATGGCCAGCGCGGCATGTACGTGCGGGCACGATACGGCCATATGATCTCATCGGTCAGGGTCGGGTCGTAGTACCAGACGATCACGATACGCTCGTCGGAGCGCGCGTTCGGATGCAAGTTAACCGGGATCACCGGTCCCGGCAGATTATCCCGGCCCACCACGACCTTTTGTGCCATCGTCGAACGCAGCAGCGGCAGGTCATAAATATCGCGCACGGTGATGCCATCAAGGACATCGCGGTTGTAAATATCCACATTGTACCGGGCGTTCTCGAACTTCACATAGCCGGTGCCCAAACCCGCCAAATCCAGGTCGGGATCACGGATGGCCTGGCCAATTATGCGGCTGCCGGGGTCGGGCATATTGTCATTCCAAAGCTTGGTTTCCACCATGCGCACGCGGAGAAACTCTTTCGGTTCGCCGCGTCCAATGCGTTTGATTTCGGAGAAGAGCAGGACGCTGCGGCCCGCTTTGTCGGCCGTGAATAGGCTGCCGCTTTCGATCGCGGCATCGCTTTCGGTGTAGCGCAACTCGCGGAAGAAGAAGTCGCCGTTCGGGTCCGGATTCAATTGCACAGGCGGGGTCCCGGCAATGTGCGGATAGTGCGGTTGTTCCGGAGGAATCGTGTTGACGAGGACTTGCACGGTTTGCTCGTTGGAGGTTTGCCAGATGGCCCGGAATTGGCCGGGCACAATCGGGTAAAGGCGCTGGGCAACCGGATCCCATACGGCCATGTCGGTTTCAGGAACATTCGGATTCGGCCCTGCAACGCTGACTTGTTGAATCAAGTCCGGCTCACGGCGGACCAAGGCCGCCAAGTCTGGGCGCGCGTCCAGAAACGCCTCGTTTTGCTGGTAGAGATATTCGCCGATACGCACGGTCTCTAGATAAACTTGATCGCCATAGGTCCACACCACGCGCGCCGGTCGACGCAGTGAGGGGATGGACAGTCCGCGGTATTGGCGCCCGTTGGCATCGAAGAAGCTAGGCGACCAGACCGCCACCGGCCCCGTCTCCGTCGACGAGGGCCCCCCATCCAACAAGGTGCCGTCCTGACTGTTGATGGCGCCGCTGGAACTGAAGTAATAGCCGTCGCCGCTGACCCACCCCGACAAGGCCAGCGATGTCGGGCCACCTACATTGGCCGCCGACGCGATCTTCACTTCGTCGCCCGGGTTGAACCAGAAGGTTCCCTCCAAGCTGCCAATTTCGACTTCCTGACCATCGACGGGATTGACCCGGAACACGCGCGGTAAGGCCGAGCGCGAGGAGTCGTCGATGTTGATTCGGATACCGTATTGGATTTGCCACATATATTCGATGCTGGCCCAGTCATCCATAATAAATGAATCCACCTGTTGACGCTGAGGCGGAGCCTGTCCAACCACAAAACTGTTTGTGTACAGCGGATCGAGCGTGTGCACACCGCGTGCGGCCCCCCCGGCGCGATAGGCGCGGGGCACATATCGGATATCCAAGCCGGGGCGCGTAAAGTCCAGCACCTGCCCATCAATTTGGGCGATCACACTTTCGCCACGTGGTATCCAGTGGATCTTGGTGGTGTCCGGTGAAGGATTACCTGCGGCTTGCGAATTCAACGGGCCGGCCCAAGGCTCGCCGGTAGGATCCAGTTCATCGCTCTGCGTCGCAACGAAATCATGATTGATCAAGAGGGCGTAATCGTGACGCCAACGGATATCGACGACCACATCCCCGTTCATATCGAAACTGTATTGGGTCGGATCACCGGTCAGCGGCGAATTGTTGACGGAAATGCCGCGGGCGACATAGCGCTGGCGCGGCGGATTGACGGGATCCCAGTCTTTTTCGGAAGGGATGGTTGATTCATCGTACCTGAATTGACCATCCGCAGAGAGGTAGACCTCTTCACGCGCGATAATATCCACTTTGTCCCCGTCCGAGAGGTACGGAATACTCACGGTACCGGCGGGCTGGTCATACTCATGGATCAAATCGCCGGATTTTGAGGTCACGCGCACCACAAAATTGCTGACAAATCGTCCTGAAGGGCCATCGGTCTGCGTGCGCGAACGCACGGTCAAGCGCCGGGGCCGCTTATCCGTCTGCCATGTGTACGTACTGTACCGACTGTTATTCAGGGTGTCCGACAGCGTCAGTTGCCCTTCGCCACCGTCCGCACCGAAGACCCTGACGATGGCGTTCCCGGTCGTGCCGTTATTGAATAGGTGTTTGGACGGAATCCTCCAGAGCGGGTTCAAGTAGAAATGCACTATAGAACTATCGCCGGGGCCAAAATTGCTGATATTTCCATGACGGATCGTATCGCCAGCGCTTTGGTAGAAAATACCAGATGGACCCGACATGGGCCAAGCTGCAGCAAAGCCAGCATCCGAATTTTGTGAGGTAAGTGTGTATCCGACGATATGTTCCCGCCCGTCGTTTTGGATGACGAGACGGTACACGGAATAATTCGGGAACAGAATCCGGTTGAATTCTTGAAGGTGAATAATGCGGACGGTAAACGGCATGTTATTGTCCTGCGCGCGCACCGATTCGGTGGCCACTCCCCAGAAGAAGACGGCTAACAGCGACCACAGCCCGACCGACCGGCCGCGGCAAAGAGAAGGAAAAGTATTTTTCATAGTCACGGCCTCAACGGGTATTCAACGTGTCAATCAAGCTGATCCGGTTTAGTTCAAAGGGGCCTTCGGTTCGCAGGCCGATGGGGTTCGTATCCGGTTCGGGTCCAAGGGGTTTGTGTAATCCGAAAATTTCCTCGCGATAAACACCGGTGATGCGGTCCACGCCGTAACCGGCAGACTCCAGTGGATCACCCGTCACGCCGTCGAAATCGAGCCGGATCAACCGCTCAATGTTATACCCGGTACGATGATCTGGATGGCGGCGATGCCGGAAGGGGTTGGTGGGGTGATTCGCGGGCAGATAAATGCGCCCTTCCAAACCAGCCGGTCCCAGATCGGACGGCTGCGTCAGGGCCATAATTGCGCGAGGATCGCCGGCCCCCGGCGCAAATTCACCCGCCAGCGGCAGTTCCGTCCGCATCACCCGGGCCGCCGTACTGAAGGGCGTCTGCAAGGCGTTCAGCGCCCCGAGCTTGGCCGCATTGAAGACGGATAAGGGCGTATAAAGCGGATTGGTGGCGCGCTCCTCAATCGCAGCCTGCGCGGCAGCAAACGCGGCCTGCTGCGGCACATCACTGAATGTCAGCGAAGTGATAAATGCATTATAATCCAAGGTCGGCGTCAGCACCGGCAATGAATAACGGGCCACGGCCTCGGCGAGTGCCGCGCGAGCAGCCGCTTCACTCGAACTGCGAATCTCTGCCGCTGTCAGCGCCCCGCTCAAGAGGGCGGCTTCCGCCATAGCGCCCAGCACGGCGTCGATCGCATCGTCCGCACGGGTATCCGCAAACGGCTGCGCCTTGATTTGAATCGCTTCAGTCAGGGCTTCAATCGCTTCGGGTGTGGCGCGCAGCGCCGTTTCGATTGAGGCCGCCGTGGCGCCCGGGGCCTGCGCTGCCGACGCGACCTCGGCGACGGCAGCAACAATCATGTCGCCGAACACTTTGCCTGAAATAAAGCGCTGATACTGGTTGCCGACATCCGCGAAGGCCGCCGCCGTATTGTTTGCAGCCGCCGTCTTCTCAGCCGAGGTGCCAGCCGCCTGGACCGCGTCGATGATCGTCTCCACCATCTCGACACCCCGGGCATCGCCATAAAAAGATTGATCCCTCAGCGTGGCAGCATCCGCCAGCAAGTCGGTGACCTGCAGATCGCTCGGATCATTAATGATCACGCCCAGCAGCCCATGCACCTGCGTCACGAACTGGCCGAACGCTTCCGCGACATCCGCGTTCTCCGCCATTTCATTCAAGGTCGGCAACAGGTCATCGATCGCGTCATTGCGCGCCTGGACACGTTGTGCCTGGGTATCCAGCACGAGCGTCGGGTCCATCACGAAGTCTGTGGCGAGGGTGGCCGCCTCCTCCACGATGGCATCGAGAGCTTCGGTGGCCTTGAAATCGCCGAAATCGAAGGCGGCTGCCGCAATCCGTACGGCAGGCTGCGGGTCAAATTCGCTATACAGGCGCGGATCCGTCACCAACGCCAAATCCGTCTCCCGCGCAAACACCTCAACGGCTGCCGCCGGGTCCGACCCTGCCACACGGTTCAATATCGCCACGTCCTTCAATAAAAATGCCTGCCCGGCACCATTCACATGAATCAGTAGACGTAAATGGGCTTGATCGTGTGTGGGCGTGGGCACTTCCGGATCAGGCGCAACAGGGACATTGGCAGCATCCAGCGGAACAGAAACTTCGTTCACCGCCTGCAATGAAACGGTGCCGACCCACAGTCCCCGGTAAGGGCTGGCCTGGCCTGCGACCGTAAGCGGGAAAACAACAGGCAGCAGCGCGCAAAGCACGGCCATGCCCCGGGTCCGAAGGGAATCAAGTATGCGCATGAGATGTATTCCTTACTATAGAGCAGTGGCGGCTCACGGAAGTTCGCCTTTAGAAGCTGTGACGGCCAAGTAGGTTTCGGTGCCCAAATCCGTGCGAATGCGCAGTATCGAATGCAGCACGCCAGATGGCGCGTCCCTTAGGTTGAGGTTCAAGGGCAACCGCAGTGCAGCGCCTGGCTCTAATTCGGGGAACTGATGGTCCCAAGGACCGGCATCAAAATGCAGGGTCATGTTTCGGAATCCGGGTGCTTCCTCGTCGAACGCCCGCACCACCATGGCCATCGGAATCACGTCATTGTGCTCAGTGATGTGCTCCACCGCAAATGCGAGCGGATGTCCGGTGCGATTGCGGAAGGTCACCGTGCTCCCGCTTTCGCGGGATAGGGCCAGGCCAAAAACCGAGGGCACCGAGACATCGAGCGGCCCGTTATAGTCGGACCGGCCACGGGTATAAATCCAAAAGGCCTCGCCGGATCGCATCACTTCAGCTGTGGGATCAAGCACTTGCCGCCAGGTGCCATCAACCAAGCGATAAATCTTATT
>SKLK01000052.1 GCA_007123265.1 Kiritimatiellia bacterium | reverse complement strand
CCGCTGTTCATAGGCCGCCTCCTACCGCGCCCACCGCTGGTGCGGCGAAGGGCCAGCCGATCATGAGCAGGTCAAGGATTTCCTCCGCCCGGAAGCCCAAGCCGATGCTGAGCAGCGCCATGAACAGGGCACAAAGCTCCAGTGTTTTGGGCACCGGATGCAGTGGTTCGCCCGGTTCAGGCGGAGAAAAGGCATAGCGCAGGATCATGAACATGTAGCCGGCGGTTAACAGGCCGCCACCGATGACGATGGGCGCCCACCACCACTGTCCCGCCGCCAGCACAGCGCTGGTGGTCATCCACTTGGCGATAAATCCGCCGCTCGGCGGCAGACCCATCAGGCTGACGGCGGCCAGGGCCATGGCGAAGACCGTGATCGGCAAGCGCTTGGCGAGGCCGCGCATGTGGTCAATGTGATCACTGCCCGCCGCGTGCAACAAGGTGCCGGCGGCCATAAAGAGCGCGGTTTTGGCAAAGGCATGGGCGAGCACTTGATAGATGCAGCCGCGGCTGCCGGCCAATAGCCATGGCGCGATGGGGGTGTCCAGTGAAGGATCGATTACGGTGCTGACCGGGAACACGAAGAAGAGGTAACCCAATTGCGCTACGGTGGAGTAGGCGACCATCATTTTTACGCGGGTTTGGCGCAGGGCTTGGATCGAGCCCCACAGGATGGCCCCGGTACCGAGAAGTCCGAGCAAGGTGCCGGCGGCCGGCGTGACGGCGGCCGGGAAGACTTGAAACCAGAGGCGGAGAATCAAATAGAACGAGGCCTTCACCACCACGGCCGAGAGCAAGGCGCTGACGGGGGCGGTGGCGCTGGAATGGGCAGGGGGCAACCAGAAATGCAGGGGAAATACGGCGGTCTTGAGCAGTAGGCCCAGCAGCATCACGCCCAATGCGGCGACCGCGACTTTGCCGGGCTCAATCGCCGTGCTCAACAAGTGGATGTCGAGGGTGCTGTGGGTGGCATACAAGAGCACCACACCCAGCAGATAGACCAGGGACCCGGCCATGGCGGACAGCAGGTAGCGCATGCCGGCGACCAGCACCAATCGGCGCCCGGTAAGCGTCAGCAGCCCGACCGCCGCCAAGCCAATGATTTCGAGGATGACGTAGATGTTGAATAGGTCGGCTGAAACGTAGAGGGCATTCATGGCGGACCAGAGGAAGAGCCAGATCGGCCAAAACATTTCCGCACCGCGCTTATCGGCTTGCGTGTCGTGACCATCGAAGTAGGCGCGGGCATAGAGGCTGACCAGCAACCCGACCACCGCCGTCATCAACATGAAGATCAACGAAAGGCCGTCAACGCGAAATTGAATCCCCAGCGGGGCGGGCCAATTGCCCAGCGCATAAGTCATCATTCCGTCTGAACGCAATTGAAAGGCTAACGCAAAAACAGCCATGAGCGTTAACCCGGCTGTCAGCAAACCGGCAACGACCGAGACGCGGTGCCGGCTGACAAAACAGATCATCGACCCCAGCATCGGGATCAGGATGGTCAGGGGTAGGACGGCATCCGTCATGGCGTGTCGTCCCCCTCGGTCAATTCACTTTCGCCGGTGACGGTATAAATTCGCCGGGCCAGCGCCACGGCAAAGGCGGTGGCGCTAAGGGCCACCACGACGCCGGTCAACAACATCGCTTGGGGCACCGGATCAGGGAACTCATCGAAATTGCGTGCGGCTACACTAATCAAGAACAGGAACACGCCCCCGGCCATGACGTTGATACCGATGATCTTGCGCAGAATGTGCGGGATAATCACCAGCGCGTGCAGGCCAATCGCAAATAACGCCATGCCTGCCATGGAATAGGCCAGGTACTGCGTCATCGCGTCATCCTTTCGCTCGACTGGTTCATCGGTGCGTTCATGTCAGCGGGGTCCGGTCGCGATCGCGGGTCACCGGTTGCAGGCCAATGATCAAGGCGGCCACCGTGACTGCGATCGAAAGCGTGGCGGCGGTTTCCAGAATCAGAATGATGGTGCCGGCGTAGACCGGCGGGAAATCGAGAATGAGTTGGTCAAAGTAGAGGTTGATAAACGATGCGATCAAGAAACTGAGAAAGCCGATAATCAACAGAAACCGGAACAGCCGACCGGAAAAGCCGGTGATCGAGGGATGTCCGGCCAGCCAGAGCAACACCCCCGCCGAGCCCAACACCACACCGGCTTGGAAGGCGCCGCCGGCGGAGAATTTGCCCATCCACAGCAGGTAACCGGAGACCACGACCATCATCGGGAAGAGCAACCGAATCAGCCAGTTCAAGACCGGTTCCGGGGAGGGCATCAATTGGATGTCGCGCAAATCACTGCGCCGCTGAAACAGGAGCATGCCCATGATCGCCATCAGCAGCACGCCGACTTCAAGCCACGTATCGTAGGCGCGAAAGTTCAGGAGCACGGCTGTGACCGGATGATCGACACCGCTTTCGGGGATGGCTGCTTTGGCGAGCGCGGTCAAACCCGCCGCTTCGCGGGGGACTTCCAGCAGGGCCAATATCAGGAACACGCCCAAACCGGCGCTGGCGGCGGCTACGCCCAGGCTCAGCGGCGAAACGAGCCGTGCTTTAAATGACGTGGCCGCACTCATGAAGCGCGGGACTTGGGAGTGGGCCGGGGCCGATTGAAGTGGCGGGCGGCGTCGAGTAGCAGGACCCCGGTCAATCCCGCGCCAATAGCGGCTTCGGCGAGGGCGATATCGGGGGCCTTCAAGCGGACCCAGGCCAGGGCCATGAGCAGGCCGAACACAATGAAAAGGAAGACCGCCTTGAACAGATCCGGCGCATAGAGCGCCCGCACGGCGAGAACCAGCAAGGCCACAATGATCAAACCGTCCAGGAACCATTCATACGTACTCATGACGACTGTTCCCTTTTGATTTCCTCGTTCTGCAAGTTATTGCGGCCGAGTAAATAGCAGTTGGTTGTTCCGGCCAGCATCGCCAGCAGCCAAATCGCGAAGAGCTTGATGCCCACCGGCCAGGAACCCGCGTGCAGCGCCAGGCTCAGGGCTACCAGTCCGAGCCCGAGATTATCGGCTTTGGTCAATGCGTGCAGGCGGCTGTAGGTGTCGGGGAAGCGGAGCAGGCCCACTGTGCCGGCGAGGAAGAAGAAGCCGCCGAGTAAGGCGATCAGTATGGCGATGACATCCATCATTCGCTTTCCTCCCGTTCCTGTTCCAGTCGCGCTTCCGGGCCCACCAAACGGACATAGGCCACCATCGCCAATACAGCCAGTAGCGCGAAGACAAGCGCCACGTCGCGGAGCGCTGGCTCGGCAAAGCTTTGAGCCAATAGCAGGAGGATGGCGACGCCGGTGGTGCCAAAAAGCTGCAGGGACAGCATCCGGTCACCCATGGACGGTCCCTTAATGATGCGTTTCAGCCCGGCCAGAATGTTGGCGAGCAGAAACAAGGCCATACCTATGTAAAATTCATTCATGAAAACTCAGCGTTTCCGTTTCAGGTGCCCCTAAAATAGGAATTTTTGATGTCCGCGCAAGCGATATCGGAAAAAATCGTCCCTGACGGACGCATCTGAAAATCATTGTAGTCTAAACCAACTCGCCCGTAGGTCAGGCATTCTTGCCTGACCCAGTCGGGCAGGAATGCCCGACTTACTGGGTATCTCGATGTCGTACAACAACCCGGAGACGCCCATCCCAGACCACCTGGCTCTGCGGTCAATGATTACGATCTTTTGAGGCGCTGGCTTAAATCGGCGAAGAGGGAATAGATCACCGGAATCACGAACAAGGTGAGCAAGGTGCTGGTGACCATGCCGCCGACCGCCACCACACCCAGCGGGCGTCGGCTTTCGGCTGCGTCGCCGAAGCCGATGGCAATGGGCAGAATGCCGGCGATCGTCGCCAAGCTGGTCATCAGGATGGGGCGCAGGCGAATCAAGCCGGCTTTGAGCATCGCCGCCTGGCTGTCCAACCCTTTGGCCATCTGTTGGTTGGCGAACTCGACCAACAAGATCGAATTTTTGGTTACCAGACCGATCAGCAGGATTAACCCGATTTGACTGAAAATATTCAGGTTCATTGAGCTGATGCGGGGAATCATGCTTGATAGAATGTGCGCGATAGCGGGTGGATCGGGGGCAAAATTGGCCCAGCCATAGAATTGGGAGCCGAGAAAATTAACCCAACTAAGGCCGTACAGCAGGCCGAATGCGCCCAAAAAGGCCAGCGGTAAGGCCAGCAGGACGGTGAAGGGATGCACCAAGCTCTCGAATTGCGCGGCCAAGACCATATAAACAATGATGATGGCCAGGAACATGAACCGGTAGAGCGTTCCAGACGTCTCCAAGAGGTTTCGGGCATCTCCTTTCCAGTCCGTCTCGAAGCCTTCCGGTAAATGCTCCGCCAGAACGACATTGGCGCGTTCCATCGCGGTACCGAGCGGCATGCCGACGGGGGTGCCTTCGATGGTCGCGGATCGTTGGCGCTGGAATCGCTCAATCCGGTTTGGCCCGGCCTGTTCTTCCAACTGAATGATATTGCTCAATTGGACGAGCTGCTGATTCTCGCCGCGCACATAGAGTCGCTCCAAATCACTGGGGACCAAGCGATTCTCACGGTCCATCTGGACGATGACATCATACTGACGGCCCCCCTCGGTGAAGTCGGAAATCTGCTGGCCACCGAACAGTAGTTGCATGGTACGGGAAAGGTCTCGAATCGATACGCCCAGATCATTGGCCCGGTCTCGATCGATGAGAACGCGCATCTCGGGTTTATTGAGTTCGAAGGAGGAACGCACATTAGACAGGAATCCTTCGCGTCGAAACACGTTGAGTAGGTCTTGAACCGTTTCATCCAAAGCGTCGAGATCCGGGTGGGAAATCACGAGCTCGAAAGGTTGGCCGAATCCGAGATCGACCGCTTGTGGCAAGATGGGGATCGATAATGCACCCTCCACCTCCATAATGAAGCGTGCGCCGAGGCCGAAGGGGCCCTGAACCATATCGCGTACATGCGGGCGGTCGTCCACATCCAGTCGAATGAACATGAAGCCCAAGGTCGGATCGCCGGGGCCAGCGAAGGGGAGGGCGACGGCACTGAAAAAGGTGTCAATCCCCGGTGTTTCCGCAGTAATCGCCTCCATCCGCCGCATCATCCGGTCCGTGTACTCCGGTGTGCTGCCTTCGGGTGTAATGGCGAGGGCAAGCAGGCGTCCTTTATCCTCCTCCGGTAAGAACTCCTGTTCGAGATTTGAGAAGAAGTAGAAGGAGAGGCCGAGGGATACGAGTGCGATGGCGAGCATCGCGATGCGGTGGCGCAAGGCCCACGTCAATCCGCGTTCGTAACGTGCGGTGAGCCCATTCAGCTTGCGCTCAAAAAAGTTGAAAACGCGGCCGTGCGATTCTTCCGGTATGCGCTTGAGGATGCGGGCGCAGATGGAGCCCGACAGGGTCAGCGCCACAATACTTGAGATCAAAACCGCACCGGCCAGTGATACGGCGAATTCGAGCAGCAGTGTGCCGGCGATGCCGCCGACAAAGGCCAGCGGCAAGAATACCGCAATCAAGGAGAGGGTGGTGGCCACAATCGGAAAAGCGATCTCGCCCATGGATTGGATCGCGGCATCGAAAGGTGACATGCCCTCTTCAATGTGGCGGTACGTGTTTTCCAGCACCACGATGGTGTCGTCCACGACGATGCCAATGGCGAGGACCAGCGCCAAAAGCGTGAAGATGTTGACGGAAAAGCCCATCACGTACAGGACGCCGAAGGTGGACAGGATCGAGATGGGTACGGTGATGGCAGGAATGAAGGTGGAACGGATATTCCTAAGGAAGATGAAGATGGTTAGCACCACGAGGCCAAAGGCAATCGCGAGAGTTTGCCATACTTCCAACACGGCGCGCTCGATGAAAACGGACTCATCATAGGGAAACTCGATCGAAATACCGTCCGGCAGCGTGGGGGCAACCGCGTTGATGCGTTCACGCACCTCCCGCGCGACATTCACGGTGTTGGCTTGCGATTGGCGGATAATGCCGAGGCCCACGGAGGGCTGACCATTGAAGCGCGCGATCGTGCGCTCATCTTCAACACCGGCTTCTGCGCGACCCACATCGCTGAGGCGGACGATTTCGAGGCCTTCCTGCCGGATCACCAGATCGTTGAATGCGTCCGGTGTGGCAAATTGGCCCCGGGTTTGAATGGTTAGTTCGCGGTTAATATTTTCAATCCGACCGCTGGGCAACTCTACGTTTTGTTCCCGTAAGGCCCGTTCCACGTCGACTACGGTCACGTCCCGGGCTGCCATCCGGTCGCTGTCCAGCCAGACCCGCACCGCCCGCCGTTTTTCGCCACCGATAATGACGCCGCTTACGCCGGGGATGTTTTGGAGGCGATCCTTGATCTGCGTGTCTGCGATCTGACTCAGCTCTTCGGTGTCAAATTCCTCGCTGAACACGGCCACCCACATGATCGGGCGCGCGTTGGCGTCTTGCTTGCTGACCACCGGTTCCTCGACGTCGTCAGGCAGGCGGCCGCGGACCCGGGCGACGAGATCCCGCACATCCTG
>SKLK01000201.1 GCA_007123265.1 Kiritimatiellia bacterium | reverse complement strand
CATCCCAACTCGGGAGGGCGAGCGTCCGCGCGAGCCGTCCGATTTCCTGTGTCACGGCTCGACAGAGTCTCGCCCTCCCCAATGCCGTTCCGGCTTTAGCCCGCAGGAATAGCCGGTCCGGCCCCTTTGGACTGCGGCGCTGCGCCCTACTGCCCCCTTCGCCACGCCGAAACGATCGAAAAAACCGCTTGCGTCCCAGCGCAGCTTGTGGAACGGTTACCGGCAATATGAAAAATTTCTGGTGGCATCACGGTGAAGACGGGGCGATTCTCTGATTTAGAGAATTGACGCTTCTCCTTGATGTGAGTGCGGCCCCGGTATGGATCACCGGGGTTTTTTTATTGGGCAGGACAGGGAATGAGTACAAAGCGAATAATACCATGCCTCGACATCGCGGCGGGACGGGTGGTCAAAGGCGTGAAGTTTCTCGAATTGCGGGATGCCGGCGACCCGGTGCAGCAGGCGCAGGCCTACGAGGCACAGGGCGCGGATGAATTGACGTTTCTGGACATCACGGCGTCGCACGAGAACCGGGACACGATTCTGGAGGTGGTCCGCGCGGTGGCAAAGTGCGTGTTTATGCCGCTGACGGTCGGTGGCGGTATCCGGTCGGCGGGCGATGTGCGCCGCTTGTTGCAGGCGGGGGCGGACAAGGTTTCGCTGAATACCGCCGCGCTGTTGAATCCGGATATCATCAACGAAACATCGGCACGATTTGGCAGTCAATGTATCGTGTTGGCCATCGACGCCCGGCGCAATACGCATGCGGGGTGGACGGTCTACACACATGGCGGGCGTCATCCCACCGTGCGGGACGCAGTGGAGTGGGCGCAGGAAGGGGTTGCCCGCGGGGCGGGTGAGATCTTGCTGACGAGTATGGATGCGGACGGCACAAAGGACGGCTATGATCTGGCCTTGACCCGCGCCGTCGCGGAGGCGGTGGATGTACCGGTGATCGCGTCGGGCGGCGCCGGCACGCTGGATCATTTGGTCGCGGCGGTGACGGAAGGAAAGGCGGATGCGGTGTTGGCCGCATCGATCTTCCATTTCGGCGAGTTCACGATTCCGGAGACCAAGGAGTACTTATACAACCAAGGGGTACCAGTACGATGGGAAAAGAAATAGAAGAAGGACAAACGTTTCAATTGGATTATGACAAGCTGGCGAAGGCCGTCGCGTCCTCGCCGGGGATCATCCCGGTGGCGGTGCAGAATGTCGACAGCGGTGAGGTTATCCTGGTGGCGTATGTGAATGAACTGGCGTTGCAACGATCGTTGGAGGTGGGCGAGGCCGTCTTTTGGAGTACGTCCCGGAACGAGTTATGGCACAAAGGGATGGAGTCGGGCAACACGTTTGAGTTGCTGGAAGTGCGCGTGAATTGCGAGCAGAATTCGCTGTTGTATCGGGTCCGTCCACGCGGGGGCGGGATGTGTCACACGCGCAATGCGTCGGGCCAGAGCCGGCAGGGGTGTTATTATCGACGCCTGAACACGGCGACGGGCCAGTTGGAGAATTTGGAGCCCTGAGGATTGGCCGCGGGACGGAAGGCGAGACGAGATGTATCATCCGGACAAGCAAACGTTTATTCAGCGTGCGACACAAGGGAATCTGGTCCCGGTGTGGCGCGAGTTTTTGGCGGATCAAGGCACGCCGGTATTGGCTTATGACCGTTTGCGCACGGCGCTGGCGGCGTCGGGTCCGGTAACGGGCGCGTTTCTGCTGGAGAGTGTGGAAGGTGGCGAGAACATCGCGCGGTACTCGTTCTTGGGGGGTGCACCGCGCGCCTTAATCCGGGCCTATGGGCGGGATGTGGAGATTACCCATGCCGATGGTCGGGTCGAGAAATTGACGGACGTAGAACCGCTATCAGCGGTGAAGACGTATATGCAGCGGTTCCAGCCCGTGCCGGACCCCCTGTTGCCGCGTTTTTTCGGTGGCGCGGTGGGCTACATCGGCTATGACGCGGTGGCGCAATTCGAGAAGGTGCCCTTGTGCGAGCGGGACGGACTCGGCTGGCCCGACATGATCTTCGGGATCACGGACACCATTATCATCTTTGATCACGTGCGCCATACGATGAAGGTGGTGGCCAACGCGTATATTGAGGACGACGGCGCGGAGGCGGCCTATGCGCGGGCGCAGGAGCGGATCGAAGCCATGTGCGCGCACTTGGCGACGGCGGTGCCGATGCTGGTGTTGGATGCGCGGGATGAACCGGGCACCGTGCCCTACGCCTCGAACACGCGGCAAGAGGATTTCATGGCGGCGGTGGAGCGGGCGAAGGAGTACATTCGCGCCGGCGACGTGATTCAAACCGTTTTGTCCCAGCGTTTTGAGGCGGATACGACGGCGGAGCCGTTGGATGTGTACCGGGCATTGCGCTCGGTGAATCCGTCCCCGTACATGTTTTGCCTCGAGTTTGGTGACCGGTCGGTGGTGGGCTCCTCGCCGGAAATTCATGTCCGGTGCGAAGACGATCAGGTGCGGGTGCGCCCGATTGCCGGTACCCGTCCGCGGGCCGCCGATCCGGTGGAGGACGAGGCGCTGGAGCGGGAATTGTTGGCCGATCCGAAGGAGCGGGCGGAACATATCATGCTGGTGGATCTGGGCCGCAACGACCTGGGCCGCGTATGCGCGTATGGCACCGTGCGCGTGCCGGAACTGATGGTGATTGAGCGATACAGCCATGTCATGCACATCGTATCCGATGTGGTGGGCGAGTTGGCGCCGGGTCAGGATGCCTACGACGTGTTACGCGCGACGTTTCCGGCCGGCACCGTCAGCGGCGCGCCGAAGGTGCGGGCGATGGAGATCATTGCGGAGCTGGAGGCGGCGCGACGCGGCGCCTATGCCGGGGCCGTGGCATATATCGGATTTAGTGGTAACTTGGATTCGTGCATAACCATTCGCACGGTACTAATGGAGCCGGGCAAATCCTATGTGCAAGCCGGCGCGGGGATTGTCGCGGATTCCGATCCCTTGAAGGAATATGAGGAAACGCAGAACAAGGCGCGCGGAATGATCAAGGCACTGGGCTTGGCGGAACGGTTTCATGCGATGCGCGGGAGAGCGGCAGAATGATCATGGTGATCGATAACTACGATTCGTTTACATACAACCTCGTTCAATACCTCGGCGAATTGGGCGCGGAGGTGGACGTGGCGCGTAACGATGAAATTACCATCGCGGAAATCGAGGCCCGCAAGCCGGACCGGATCATGGTCAGTCCGGGGCCTTGCTCGCCGAATGAAGCGGGTATTTCCTGTGCGGTGATCGACCATTTCGGTGGCCGGTTGCCGGTGTTCGGGGTCTGTCTGGGTCACCAATGCCTGGGACAGGTCTATGGCGGCCGGGTGGTGCGCGCGGACCGGCTGATGCACGGCAAGACCTCGGCCATCCAGCACCGGGGCGAGAACCTGTTTCACGATTTGCCCAACCCTTTTGAGGCGACGCGATATCATTCGCTGATCGTTGAACGCGAAAGTCTGCCGGACTGTCTGCACATTACAGCGGAAACGGAAGAAGGCGAAATCATGGGTTTGGCGCATCGTGAGCTGGCGGTGTTCGGTGTACAATTTCATCCGGAATCCATCTTAACGCAGGACGGCAAGCGGATGCTGGCCAATTTCCTGGCGATCTGAGCAAGGCGTTGTGACCATGGATGAGCGGGACATTTATAAAGTAAAACGGCCGGCGCCGGAAGCGCCTAAAGCATATCCGGAAGTCGATGTGACTCCGCGCCGGATGCGCGGGGTGGTGATGCGCCGAATTGTGATCTCAAGCCTCGTGATCGTGGCGATGCTGGGCTTAGCGGTCTTGTTTTTCCAGTATCTTGAAGAGCGGGGGCAGCGCGCGGATTTGGAGGACTTGACGGAAGAGGAGTTAGCGGCGTTGGCCCGTCCGTCACGGCCGGAGCGGCGTGAGCCGGCCGTGCGATTCCCGGATATGCCGCCGGATCTGGATGCCCTCTACGACGATGTCCCTGCGGATCTGGATCCGGCGCGTGTGTCCGAGGCCGTTGGATACCTGCGCGTGGCCCGGCAATATGCTGGGGAACAAGAATGGCACGAGGCGGAAGTGAACGCGCGGCGAGCCTTGGGCGTCTGGGCAGATATGACCGCGGCCTATGGATTATTGGGGTACATCTACACGCAGCGCGGCCAGTTCGAGCAAGCCGAGACCGTCCTGCGCCGGGCCTTGGCCCAAGACCCGTTTCATGCCGAAAATTACAACACGCTCGCCGCCGTTTACATGCAGTTGCAAGAACTGGATCAGGCGGAGGACCTGTTGCATACCGCGATCGATCTGGCCCCGGAATACCTGCCGTCGCATATCAATATGGGCATGCTCTACTTGTTGCAGGGGCGCTACGAATGGGCGGCGGATTACTTTGAGCGCGTGCTCGAAGAACAGCCGGGTCACGCCGGGGTCCGCAACAACCTGGCCGCCTGTTACGTCCGATTGGGCCGGTACGGCGAGGCCCAGGCGCATTTCCAGTACCTGATTGACCGGCTACCCGAGGTGCCTTCCTTGTTGTTTAATATGGCCATCACCTACACGGAACAACGGGACTACGAGACCGCAATGGAGTGGGTGCGCCGCGCGGCCGAAATCTGTACGCCGATGCAGTTTCATCATTACATGAGCGACACGGATTTTAATGAGTTAAGGCAACGCGCCGATTACAAGGAGTTTCGGGACCGCGCGTTCCCTGATATGCCGATGCACCTGAGCCTGTGATGCGAGAACCCATTCAACGCCCCAAGCACGGGGTCCGCTGGATCAGTCCGGCGCTGCTCAGTGTGGCGCTGCTTGCCGCTGCCTGTGCCTCGCCCCAGCGCCAACGGGACCGGGCGGACCGGGACGTGGACCGGATCCTGCGTCAACAGCAGCAGGAGCTATTTGATCGCGACGAGACCCTGGCGATCGAGCGACCGGCGGATACCTTGCGGCGCCAGCTATTGCTGGAGCAGGGGCTGCCCCATGCAGGCACGAATGGGCCGGTCTCCGCTGAGGCGGATGCGGAGCAGGTGTTCGCAATAGATTTGGTCACGGCATTGGGGGTTGGCGCCCGGCAGAGCCGGGATTATCAGGATCGCAAAGAGGATATTTTCCGCGCCGCCCTGAACTTGGATACGGAAGCGTTCGCGTTTGATCCCGCTTTGGCCGGTACGGCCAGCAGCACCTATACAGAAAACCGCGCCGGGGAAGAGACGCAACGCGGCATTCTACAATCCGCCGCGCTGGGTGCGTCGCGTACCTTGCGAACCGGGGCCGCGCTGAGCTCGCGGATCATGTTTGATCTGGTCCGGCTCTTGTCCCTCGACCGCGACACGGCGTACGGAATCATGGCGGACCTTTCCGTCACGGTACCATTATTGCGCGGGGCGGGCCGGGCGATTGTGACGGAGCCGTTAACGCAGGCGGAGCGTAACGTGATGTATGCGATGTTGGCTTTTGAGGAGTTCAAGGGCACCTATGCCGTGCGGGTCGCAACCCAATACCTGCAAGTGCTGCAGCAACAAGATCAGGTCCAAAATGCGCGCGATAATCTGGAACGTGTCGATGTTTCAGCGGATCGCGCCTTTCGCCTGGCCGAGGCCGGTCGTTTGCCGGAAATTCAAGTGGACCAAGCGCAGCAGGAAGCCCTGCGCGCGCGCGACCGGTGGTTGGCGGCGCAGTCCGCCTACGAACGCAGCCTGGACCAGCTCAAAGTAACGTTGGGCTTGCCGGCCGATGCGCGAGTGGCGCTGGATGGGGCGGATTTGACCGGGTTGATCGACGCGGTCGCGGACGACAACGAAGGGATGGACGAGCCGGTGCGGGTGGGCATCGAAGCGCAATGGACGGAGGACGAAGCCACCCGGCTGGCCTTGGCGCAGCGGCGCGACTTGTTGGTGGCCCAGCGCCGGGTCGAGGATGCCGAGCGGGGCATCCAGGTCGCCGCGGACCGCTTGCGTTGGCAGGCCAATCTGGTGGCCTCGGGTCAAATGGGGAGCCGCCGCGGTTTGGGTTCGGCGGGCCTGTCTAATGCCCGGCTGGATCCCGATGAGGGCGTCTACGGGTTGGGGCTGGAGGTGGAGGCCCCGTGGAGTCGCCGGGCGGCGCGGAACGCGTACCGGGACAGTTTTATCGCCCGGGACCGGGCCATCCGCGCGGTGGAGGAATTGGAGGACCGGATCAAGGTGGAAATTCGGGAGGCGTTGCGGGTCTTGGTCCAAGCCCGCGAATCGATGGCGATTCAGGCGCGGTCGGTTGAATTGGCGCAGCGGCGGGTGGATAGTACGGAATTGTTTTTACAGGCCGGTCGGGCACAGATCCGCGATGTTTTGGAGGCGCAGGAGGCGCTGGTTTCAGCGCGGAACGCATTTACGGCTGCCGTGGTGACCTATCGCTTGGCGGCGCTACAGTTGCAACGGGACATGGGCGTGTTGGCGGTGGATGAAGACGGGCAGTGGACAGAATTTGCGGGCATTGACCCGATGGAAGTAGAAGGAGACTAAACGATGAGCCGAACCAATTGGATCAAGCCGCGCTGGGGGCTGGCAGCGGCTGTTGTGGTTTTGCTGTTCGCGGTCGTCGCGGTGGCCTGGCGCTCGGGCGAAGCCGATGAACGCGCCGTGCCGACCTTTGAGGTGCAGCGCGGGCCGTTGACCATTAGCCTGACGGAGTCCGGCACCATCCAAAGCCGGGAACGCGTGATCGTGCGCTCGGAAGTGGAGGGGCGTCCCACTATTTTGTGGCTGGTGGAAGAGGGCACCCGCGTCAACAAAGACGATCTGCTGGTGGAATTGGATGCCAGTTCGTTGGAGGATCAGCACGTGGATCAGCAGATCCGTGTCTTGAATGCCGAGGCGGCCTATATTCGGGCGCGGGAACAATTGGAGATCGTTCGGAACCAGACGGAAGCGGACGTGTCGCGGGCGCAGTTGGATTATCGGTTTGCGCAACTGAATCTGCAAAAATATATCGAAGGCGAGTATCCCCAGGAGCTGCAACGTGCCGAGGCGGATATCAATTTGGCCAACGAGGAACTGCAGCGGGCCACCGATAAATTGAGTTGGTCCACCCGGCTGGCGGACGAGGGCTACATCACGCGGATGGAGTTGCAGGCGGACGAGTTGGCGGCCCGGCGCGCAAGGATTGATCTCGAGTTGGCGGAGGGCAAGCTGAACTTGTTGGAGGCCTATACCCATCAACAGCGGCACGAAGAGCTGGAAAGCGATGTGGAACAGACGCGGATGGCGTTGGCGCGGGTGAAGCTGCGGGCCTCCGCCGATATTGTTCAGGCCGAAGCGGATCATCGGGCGCGGCAATCCGAATTCGAGCGGCAACAGGATCGTTTGGATCATTTGCAAAGGCAGATCGAGAAGTGCCGGATCTATGCCCCGGCGGACGGCATGGTGGTTTACACCACCACCGGCCAAGGCCGGCGCGGCAGCGATGAACCGTTGCAAGAAGGCCGGGAAGTACGTGAGCGCCAGGAACTCATCTATCTACCGACAGCGGCGGCGATGATGGCGGAGGTCAGCATTCATGAGTCTAGTTTGCGCAAAGTCGCGCCGGATATGCGGGTAGAAATCCGCGTCGACGCGGTGCCGGACCGCACCTATACCGGGCGGGTGCGCCGGATCGCCCTGCTGCCGGACGCTCAACACGGGTGGCTGAACCCGGATCTCAAGGTTTATGCCACCGACGTATATATCGATGGCGAGGCCATGGAATTACGGCCGGGCATGAATTGCCGCGCGGAGATCATCATCGACGAATTGGAGGATGCCATCTACGTGCCGTTGCAAGCCGTGGTCCGGCAGGGGCGGGAATCTGTCGTTTTCGTCCAGACCGCGCGCGGGGCGGAGGCGCGCGTGATTGAGGTGGGCGCAGACAACAACCGCATGATCCAGGTAATCAACGGATTGCGTGAAGGGGAACGGGTCTTGATGAATCCGCCGCTCGAATCCGCCCGCCGACCGGAAGGGCGGGGCTGATTCGCCCACCGACCCCATGAACGCCACTGCCGATACCTTGATCGAGCTGCACGATGTGCGGCGTACCTACCGCATGGGCGACGAGCAGGTGCACGCGTTGGCGGGTGTATCGATCACTTTTGGACGGGGCGATTTCTGGGCGATCATGGGCGCCAGCGGTTCCGGGAAAAGCACCTTGCTCAATGTGCTGGGTTGTTTGGACCGGCCGACGGCGGGCCGGTACTTGTTCGAGGGACACGATGTATCCGTCAAAGATGACGACGGACTGAGTGAAATTCGTCTGCAGCGGATCGGATTCATGTTTCAGAGCTTCAATCTGATCCCGCAACTGTCCGTTCGCGAGAATATCGAGTTGCCTTTGTATTACCAAGGGGTTCCAGTCCAGGAAAGCAACCGGCGGGCGACCGAACTGGCGGCGCGGGTGGGTTTGGCGGATCGCTTGAATCATCGTCCCACGGAATTATCCGGTGGCCAGCAACAGCGGGTGGCGATTGCGCGGGCCTTGGCCAATACGCCGCGCATTCTTTTGGCCGATGAGCCAACCGGCAACCTGGACAGCCAGACCAGCGCTCAGATCATGGATTTACTACAGACCCTGAATCAGCAAGGCACGACGATTATTATGGTTACGCATGAGACGGACATCGCGGCCTACGCCGGCCGGCGATTGTACATGCGGGACGGCTTGATCGATCGCATCGAAGGAGGTGCCGATGCGTAGTGTCCGGTTGTTCCGCGATATTCAATTGGGCCTGAAAAACCTGCTGCTGCACAAGTTGCGCTCGCTGCTGACCACCTTGGGTGTCGTCTTTGGTGTGGCCAGTGTGATCGCCATGTTGGCGGTGGGCGAGGGAGCGAATCAGGAGGCGTTGGAACAGATCCGACAATTGGGCAGCAACATTATCATTCTACAGTCCCAACGCCCGGTTGACGAAGGCAGCGCGGCACAGCGAGCGACGTTTATGAGTGTCTACGGCTTGCTGCGTGACGATGAAATACGGATTCGCGAAAGCTTCGAGGCCGTGCGGCGTACGGTCCCGGCCCGGATCATGCGGCAGGAAGGCCGGGTCGGCGAGCGGCGCATGGAGTTGCGCGTGGTGGGGACGACGCCGGACTGGTTTGCGGTAGTGGACCGGGAACGGTTGGCGGGTCGCCTGTTGGCGGCCGGGGACCTGACGACCGCCGCTCCAGTCGCAGTTCTGTCCGAGGATGCGGCGCGCCGATTATTGGCGGCGGGGTATGCCATTGGCCAACAGGTGCGGGTCGGGTCGCACGTGTTCGAGATCGTCGGCGTATTGCGCGCCGAAGGCGGCGTCGGCGGTGATCAACGATTGGATACCGATGCCGATCTTTACATTCCGTTGACCAGTTTTCAGGAGCGGTTTGGCGAGGTCATCGTGCAGCGGCGCAGCGGCGCACGCCAGGTGGAGCTGGTAGAGCTGCACCAAATTATAGTTGAAGTCGATGCCATCGACGACGTTGAGCCCACGGCCACAGCCATTCGCGCCATGCTGCAACGCTTCCATCCGCGCGAGGATTACCGGATCGACGTGCCGCTGGCGTTGCTGCGCCAGGCAGAGGCGACGCAGCGTACGTTTAATATCGTGCTGGGCTCGATTGCCGGCATCAGTTTGTTGGTCGGTGGGATCGGGATTATGAATATCATGCTGGCATCGGTCACCGAGCGTACGCGGGAAATTGGTGTACGCCGCGCCATCGGCGCGCGGCGGCGGCAAATCGTGAGTCAGTTTTTGATCGAGACCGTGGTTTTATCCTCGATGGGCGGCCTCATCGGTATCGCGATTGGCATGAGCATTCCGCGCTTGATTACCCATTGGGCCGGCATGCCCACGATTGTGACCACGACCAGCTTGATCATGGCGGCGGGCATCAGCATGTCGATCGGTATCGTCTTCGGATTGTATCCGGCCATGCGCGCGTCGCGCCTGGACCCGATCGTCGCCCTGCGCCACGAGTAGTCGTTTAGGCGGATCAATCGTCGCGCGGCACCGGGCGGGCCAGCACGAGTTGGACGTCACCCAAATACCGCGCGGCAAAGGCCGCCTCGCAGTAGCTTAGGTAAAAGTTCCACATGTTTTCGAAGCGCCGGTCAAAGCCCAGCGCCCGGACCTCATCAATCCGCTCGTTGAAGGTCGTGCGCCACCGCTTCAGCGTTTCCGCATAGTGAATGCCGATATTCTCCAGGTCATGAATCACAAAGGACGTATGTCGCGCAACGGTGCAGGCCATGACCTCGATCGATGGCAGTAAGCCGCCCGGGAAAATGTACTTTTTGATCCAGTCAAAGGACTTGCGGTACTGGTCAAAACCTTGCTCGGGATAGGTGATCGTCTGCATCGCGAATAACCCATCGCGCTTCAACAACCGATCAATCGTCTGAAAATAGCCTGGATAAAATTCGTAGCCAACGGCCTCGAACATTTCGATGGAGACGATCTTGTCGAAGGTTTGCCCTTGCAGGTTCCGATAATCTTCCAGCACCACCGTGATCCGGTCCGCCAACCCTTCGCGCTGGATACGTTCCTGCGCGTAGTTGAATTGTTCCTGCGATATCGTCACCGCAGTGACGCGGCAATTGGCATAGCGCGCGGCGAAGCACGCAAATCCGCCCCAACCACACCCGATCTCCAACACATGGTCGCCGTCCTTGAGTGCCACTTTCTCGCACAGCTTGCGGTATTTAGCCGTTTGCGCTTCCTCGAGGGATTGGCCGGGATACTCAAAGTAGGCGCTGCTATACGTCATGCTGGGATCGAGGAAGAGACTAAATAGTTCGTTGCTCAAGTCGTAATGTGCAGCAATGTTGCGCCGGCTACCGGTCAAGGTGTTGCGACGTAATGCAGCGATCAAACGATAGCCTAGGCGGAACACGGCGTTTCCGCTGGCAACCGGAGCGATCGCATCACGGTTGGCAAGCAAAAGGCGAATCAGGCCGGTCAGATCATTGGTGCTCCAATCCCCGCTCATGTACGTCTCGCCCAATGCGATATCCCCGTCACGGACTAAGCGACCAAATACGCGCCAGTCGTGGAAGGTCAGCGTGATTGGCGCGTCGGCTGCGGGATTACCGAATTGGCGTTGGGTGCCGTCCGGCAGGGTCACGTGTAGTTGGCCGTGCTCAATGTGTTCAAGCAGGCGAAGGACGCCACGTGCGGCCAACGGAATGCGTACCGATTGCGCGCGCCGGACAACCGTATATTGGCTAACGGGCGTGGGTCGCTCATAAACCGTCGCCCCCCGTGCATATAATTTGGTTGCTTGCATAAGTATTCGTGTCATGGTCGCCAACCCCGTCAGGGGGTATTTCAAAATTGTGTTCCGTATATTCGTCGAGTGGGCGGGCAAAAAATGACCCGCTAAATGCGCGTGGAACGTTTTTTGTTCGGCTTTCTCGAGGTTAATTTGTATGTCCACCCCGTTATCGGGGAAGCGAAAAGCAAAGTCGTACCGGCCGGCCAGATCCATAAACGGAGAGACATGAAAGTCTTTATCCCGTGCATACCGGTAGCCGCTTTCGGCCGGCAAACGCTGACGATCGTCAAGGACATAGACGTGCCGCTCCTTGAAGGTGTTGTTCACCTCGCACACGGCGACGGCCAGGCTTTCGTCCCGGCGATAGGCGAAGTAGAACGACACGGGGTTGAAGACATAATTCAAATACCGCGCGCAGGTCAGTAGCATAACGCGCCCGTCCGGCAGGTCGATGCCGCGCTGTTTCAGCAGTTTCGCCAGTTTGGTTCGGATGGGTTCGGGGTCAGGCGAAATGTAATCCCGGTCCCGAATCGAAAGCAGTCGGGTCCGGTTATAGCCGAACAAGCGACTGGAATGATCCAGCGCGGACAACTCGTCCAAATCCAGCCAGAGCATATACATCGGGTAGGAAAAGGACAGGGCGTGGTCCAACCGACGCGCGTGATGCAGCGTGCCTAGGAAGATGCGCGAGTTCATGACCTACCAATCCACTCCCAGGGCGCGGGCCACGCGGACGCCGGCCGCTAATCCGTCTTCATGAAAACCATAGCCGCAGTAGGCTCCACAAAAGTAGGTGTGCCGCTGCCCGTTCAGTCCTTCAAGCTCGTGCTGCTTTTGAAAGCTGATCGTGCGATAGGCCGGATGATCGTACGTGGTTTCAAAGTACAGCCTGCGCCCGTCGGTGGCTTGACGCAGATCCTC
Organism: Kiritimatiellia bacterium; assembly: GCA_007123265.1. Classification (GTDB taxonomy): domain Bacteria; phylum Verrucomicrobiota; class Kiritimatiellia; order SLAD01; family SLAD01; genus SLAD01. The sequence goes on along the minus strand of SKLK01000201.1, from coordinate 8,136 downwards.
CAACCAAGCGGCTTCGGGGTTTAGGGTGACGAGATAATCGGTATCGTTCGGCAGCGATTGCAGACGATTCATGTTGTACGTCATCGCCAATGGTTCGGACCCATCAAAACGGGCGGGAATACGCACATTCCATGCCGCCCAGGCGCGCCGGTGCGGTGGCATAACGGAGGCGTCGTTGTGAAGAACCACCCGGTTGGTCTGATAGGGATACAGGCTCAGTAGCTCCCGTTCTTCCGGCGTGGGATCGGCCAGCATGCGCAAGGCTTGGTCGGCATGCGTGGCGATAACAACGCGATCAAAGATCTGATCCGGTCCATCCGCAAAAGAGAGGGTCACATGTCGTCCGTTTCGTTGGACGCGTTTGACTGGACAGCGCAGGTGCAAACGGTCGCCAAACGGTCGCACAACCGCTTCGACATAGGTGCGTGATCCGCCTTTTACCGTGCGCCATGGAGTCTTGGGGGAAAGGGTGAGCAGGCCATGGTTGCTGAAAAACCGAAAGAAGGTTAAGGCCGGAAATGACAAGGTCTTTCCCGGTGGTGCGGACCAGATCGCGGCGGACATCGGGGTCAAATAATAGCGCTCGAACGCGGTGGAAAACGAATGCGCAAGCAAAAACTCGGCCAAGGTCAGGTTCGCATGAGCGCTTTCGTCCAGCGCCTGTCGCGCCAGACGGTTAAACCGGATGATGTCGCGAATCATGCGGTAGAATTTGCCGGTCAACGCATGCCGCGGGGTGGCGAGCAGACTCGGGGTACCATGACTGGCGTAAGCAAAATTGATCTCGGCGTGATATACCCCGAACGACATGTCGCTGGGCAGTGTGGCGATGTTCAATTCCTTGAACAGGCGGGTTAGCAAGGGATAATTGATTTCGTTGTAGACGATAAATCCAGTGTCTACCGGCTGATCGTCGGCCATGACGGTGTGTGCATGACCGCCCGCCTCCGCTTCCGCCTCGAATAGATGGACCTCGTGGGCTTGCTGCAGCACGTGTGCGGCGCCCAAGCCCGAAATACCCGTTCCTATGATCGCTGTTTTCATACGTGACTGAGTCTGTTATGGCGTCTCTTCCTGACGCAACATTTCGGGCATTGTGTCGGTTGCCGGTTGATCCAGACAAGCTTGGATACTTTGATTCAACCCGTCAATGAAGGCTTGGATGCTAAAGGACTCGGCATGGCGTCGAATATGTGCGGCATCCCAATCCTGCTGTGCACAGCGCTCGACGGCGTCAAGCAAGGCCGCCGGTGTTTGCGTGTCAAAGTGAATGCCGGTCTCCCCGTCGAGTACCGTTTCCGTGGCGCCGCCCACCCCGTAAGCGACCACGGGTTTGCCGCACGCTTGCGCCTCGACCGGCACAATACCGAAATCCTCTTCGCCGGGAAAGATGAGCATGCGACAGCTACGGTACAGGGTGAGGATCTCCTCATCGCTTTGCCAGCCCAGGAAGCGAACATTGGCGCCAGCGCGCGCCTGCAAGGTCGGCAAGGCGGTGCCCGCGCCCACCACGACAAGGGGATACCCGTGTTGCGTATACGCGTCGACAGCCAAGTCCACCCGTTTGTAAGGGACCAGCGCGGAGACGATTAAGTCAAACCCCTCATAACCGGCGGGACCCGGTGTGCATCGGTCGGTGTCGACCGGCGGATAGACCACGTCCGAGTCACGGCCGTAAAAGTCCGAAATCCGCTTTTGAATGTGTCGACTGATCGCTACAAAGCGATCCACGCCTTGTGCGTGCTCGTAGTCCCATCTGCGCAAGCGTCGCAGGACGGGTTTTAACAGGGCGGCTTTGACCGGGTTGTCGCCGAAGTATTCGCGGTAGAATGTCCACGCATACCGCATCGGCGTAAAGCAGTAGCAAAGGTGTCGAGCCCCGTCGGGGCGCGGCATCCCTTTAGCCACGCAATGACTGGTACTGATCAACAGGTCGGCCGGTTTGGGCTGGAATCGCGAAATCGCCCAGGGATGAAACGGCAGAAAATAACGGTAGATTTGATCGATGCGGGGGATGGATTGCAGCGGTGAGGTGTGGATCGGGTGCCGGTTGATACGCGCGCTAATCGTTTCCGGCTTGTGTATCAACGTATGCACCGGGGCGTCGGGAAAGCCGTCGCACAATAGTTCCAGCACCCGCTCCCCGCCACGCATGCCGGTGAGCCAATCATGCGCCAGGGCGACGCGCCACGTGGACCACGCTGGAGGAAAGTGAATCATGAGGGCGTCAGCACCTGTTCCCGTTCCTGGTCCAAGGCTTCCAACGCCAGTGCGGCGGTCTCCCAGCGGGTGGTCCATGTCTCCATTTCCCGGGGTAACGCCGTCAGTCGTTGATTGATCTCGGCAAAGGACCGGGTGCGGTCATTGGGGTCCATCCCCTCGACCAGTGCCTGTTGTTCCGCTTCGAGTTGGCTGATCTGTTGTTCCGCCTCGCGCATTTGTTTTTCGAGTTTCCGTTTTTGCGCTGCGGTTGCTTGGATATACTGGGCTCGCTCGCGCTTCTCCTGTTTGCGCGACCGGCCCGGTCGGGTGCCGTCGCCGGACGTCGCCGGGGAACCGGGTGCGGCATCACCTTCACTTTTCTCCCGGTAATAGCGGTAGCCGCCCGCGTACCGGGTGATGCCGGGCGGAGTCATGGCGATGATTTGCGTTGCGACGCGTTCGACGAATTCCACGTCATGACTGACGAAGTAGAGGGTGCCTTCGTATGAGAGCAAGGCCTCTTCCAATGCTTCACGGGCATGAATGTCGAGGTGGGTGGTCGGCTCATCCAGAATCAGGAAATTGGGCGGTTTGACCAGCAGGCGGGCAAATGCGAGGCGGATTTTTTCCCCGCCACTTAGCACCGCCACGGTCTTGTCCACGGCCTCGCCGGAAAAGCCGAATCCGCCCAGCAGTGTGCGGATCTGTTGTTCGTGCACGTCCGGGGCCATGGCGCGCACGACTTGAAAAACGGTTTCATGCGTGGGCATGGACTCGGCGAAGTCCTGGGTTTGATAGCCGGGCACCACGCGATGGCCCAAGGTGCGGGTACCCGCGCTCAGGGGCAGTCCCCCGGCCAGCATGCGTAGTAGGGTTGTTTTGCCCAAACCGTTCATGCCGACCAACGCCGTCTTCTCACCACGCTGAATCGACAGATTCACATCCCGCAAAATCCAGGTTTGCCCGTCATAGGTGAGGCCGGCCTTTTCCAATCGCATGACTTCCGTGCCGCAATGGGGCGGTGGTGCCAAGCGGATGCGACCGCGCGTAATCCATTCGTCAGGGACTTCGATCGTGTCCATCTTCTCCAGCATCTTGATCCGGCTTTGGACTTGGGTGGCCTTGGTGTTCTTTGCGCGGAATCGCTCGACGAATCGCTCCACTTGCTTGCGTTTCTGGTCTTGATTCTTCTTCTGAGCCAGCAACTGTTCATGGCGTACCACGCGCGTTTTCACATAGTCGTCGTAGCGCCCGGGATAGAGGGTGCACCGGCCCGCATTGATTTCCAGCGTGTCTTCTGTGAGCGTATTCAACAAATAACGATCGTGCGAAATCATCACCAGCGTGCCTTGATAGGCCCGCAAATAGCGCTGCAACCATTCCACGGCCGGCAGGTCGAGATAGTTGGAGGGCTCGTCGAGCAGGAGCAGGTCCGGTTCGGCGATCAGTACTCGCGCCAGTTCCGCCCGCATTTGCCAGCCGCCACTGAAATCCGCGAGTGGCCGATCGAGGTCGGCGGCGTCAAAACCCAGGCCGCCCAGGGCCGCATCGGCGCGGGCGCGCACGGCATAGCCGCCCTTGTGCTCGAACGAACTCTGCGCCAGACCCAGCTCATGCAGCCACTTGGCCCGCTGCGGATGGTCCGGCTCCGCCTCGAGCCGGTGTGTCAGGGCTTGTATCTTCTCTTCAGCCTGCCGCAGTTCCGGCACTGCATCGGCGACATAATCGCCCAACCGCGCGGCAATCGCCGTCGGATTGAGCACTTGCCGCAAGTAGCCGATACGTAAACCGGATTGGACCAGCACATCGCCTTTATCCGGTTGTGTTTCCCCGGTAACCAGGGTGAACAGGGTGGTCTTGCCCGCGCCATTGGGCCCCACCACGCCGAGCCGGTTGCCGGGCAATATGCGGACGTCCGCGTCGACCAGGACATCTTGCGGGCCGTAGTGCTTACAAACTTTCTTGAACTCGATCATCGGTGCGTAGCATAGCGATCCTCGCCGACAGACGCCAATGGATTGTGCGGCGGCGCGTGGCTGGCGTGGTTCGACCGGTCGTCGGCGGTTAGTTCACCACATTGACCGGTTCGCCCTTGATGAAGGCCGCCACATTCTCCGCCGTCGTGGCCATCAACCGCTTTCGCGCGGCCACGGTACCCCACGCCATATGCGGTGTGATGCGCAGGTTCTTGGCTTGAAGCAACGGGTTGTCGGCGGCAATCGGTTCCTTGGACACCACATCCACCGCCGCGCCGGCAATCACGTCACGATTCAAGGCATCGGCCAGATCCGCCTCATTGATAAGCGGGCCGCGGGAGGTGTTGATCAAGAACGCGGATGATTTCATGCGCTGAAGCAGGGCCGCATTGACGAAGCCGACGTTGTCCGCTGTTTGCGGACAATGTAGACTGACCACATCCGCCTCAGCAAAGACTTCTTCGATCTCGCGCCAGGCAAACGGGGAATAATCCGGCGTCGATCCCTGGAAGACATCGGCAGCGATCACCTTCATGCCGAACGCATGAGCCAGTTCACCCAGGCGGCGTCCGATCCGTCCGAAACCCACGATGCCCATGGTTAAGCCGGCCAGTTCGATCAGTGTCGAGTCCCAAAAACAGAAGTCTTCACGACGCTTCCATTCCCCGTCGAAGACCCGGTCGCTGTGATGGGCGATTTTGTGACAATGATCCAGCAGCAGGGCCATGGCAAACTGGGCCACCGTGTCTGTCCCGTAAATCGGCACGTTAGACACCGGGATACCCCGTTCCCGGGCTGTGGCCGTATCGACGATGTTGAAGCCGGTGGCGAGCACGGCAATAAACTTTACGTCCGGCAAGGCGGCCAAGGTGTCCGCCGTGATCGGTGTCTTGTTGGTTAAAAGTATATCGGCTCCAGTCGCGCGCTTGATGATTTCGTCCGGCGAGGTCCGGTCATAAACCGTTAAGTCGCCCAAGGCGGCAACTTCATCCCAAGGATTATCGCCGGGATTGAGGGTGAACCCATCGAGACAGACCATTTTCATAGTGTTTCCTTTCCGTTATTCTGCGCTGTGTACCATCGGCAACGCTACCATGTCCGACCGGTAGGGCTCAATTGCAAAAGACCGAGGTTGCAAGATCGCGCAGCTGTTTCAATTGGAACGGCTTTTGAATAAAACCGGAGATGGTGTCCTCGCCCAGCCGGGCAAGGGCCTCTTTTTCGCTGAATCCGCTAGCCAAAATGATGCGGATGTCCGGGCGCAATTTGCGCAGCTCCCGCAACGTCGCAATGCCGTCCATATCCGGCATGGTAAGGTCGAGCAATACGCCGACAATGTCATCCGCATGCTGCTTGAACAGTTCGATTCCCATTCGTCCACTATCCGCTTGGAGCACTTGAAAGCCGACGCGTTTGAGGATGCTACCGCTCAAACTCAAGATGGCGACGTCGTCCTCAATGATTAATACCGTGCCCGCAGGGGCGGCGGATGCGGATGAGGGGGCATTCGCCGTGGCCGGTGGCGGCTCTTCATCGATAATGGGGCGGTCCAGCAACGGGAAAGCCACGCGTATACGCGTTCCCTGACCCGGTTCGCTGTCGATAAATATTGCCCCGCGATGTTGGCGCATGATGCCCAGAACCGATGAAAGGCCCAGGCCGCGGCCTTGAAATTTCGTAGTGAAAAAGGGGTCAAACAAACGCTGCTTCGTGGTTTCGTCCATGCCCATGCCCGTGTCGAGCACTTCCAGCCAGACATACGTTTCGGCCTCTTGATCCGTCTCCAGATAGTTGCCCTGCCACTCGTCCTCGGTTGGCGCGTGGAGCCCGGTAGACAAGCGTACTGTGCCGGGTTTGCCCATCAACGCTTCGGCACCGTTCGTCATCAGGTTCATGATCACTTGCTGAAGTTGGCTGGGATCCGCCTCCATCGGCGGCAGGTCCGATGCCAGCTCAAGTTCAAAGGTCAATCCACTGGGCATGGCGGCTTTAAGCATGTCGACATTGGTGAGGACCACTTCATTGATATTCAGTTCCTGGGTCGTAAAGGTGCCCTTCCCTGCGTAACGGAGCATTTGCCGGGTCAAATCGGCAGCGTGGTTGGCCGCGTTATGGGCCTCCTGGATATGCCGCTTTGTCGCCGGTTCGATTTGCCCGTCCTCTTGCGCCATTTCCAGATTGCCCAGAATGGCCATCAATAGATTATTGAAGTCGTGCGCGATGCCACCGGCCATGATCCCCAGGCTTTCCAGTTTCTGGGTATGCTGCAGCTCTCGCTCAAACTCGCGTCGTTGCTCTTCCATCTGCCGGCGGTCGGTGACATCGGTGACGATCACGGCGAATTGGCCAATCCGGGGACTATACGCAGTGACATCATAAAACTTTCCCAGCTCCTCGACGCCTTGCTCCATCTGGATGCTTTCGCCGGTGGTGGCGACATGGCAAAACGCTTGTATCCAGGAAGGCTCCACGTTCGGCAAGACGTCGAGAACGGTGTGGCCGATCAAGTCTTCCGCTTTCAACCCGGTCATTTCCTCAAAGGCCCGGTTCACTTCCAGGTAGCGATAATTGAAGGCCTCGCCTTGCTCATTATAGATGACTTCGTGCAGGGCAAAGCCGGCGCTCATGCTGTTGAACAGTTTTCGGTAGAAGCCCTCGCTTTCACGCAACGATTGGTCGCCACGAATACGGATGCAGAGCATGGCCACCTTGTCGGCGAGGTGTCGCAGGATTTGCATTTCCTGATCCGAGTAATAGTGATGCGGATCATAGTGTTGCAGGGCCAAAACGCCAAAGGTTTCGCTGCCCTTTTTTAAGGGCGCACCGATCCAGTCCGTTGCTATGCGCCCGAGTGGGGCGAAGCCGGCCTCTGTCAGTGTGTGCTGCGCGTTCCGGGAGCAATAATGAAGCGGCTCGCCGGTAGCGAGCACGTAATCGGTCAAGCCGTTGCCTCGCGGGCGGGTTGGGGGCCAAGGATCGTATTCATCGAAGAAGATCGGAAACGTGATTTGGTCCGTTTCAGGGTTGTGGATGGCCAAATAGAAGTTGGAGCTGCCGAGTAGGGGGCCGACATAGTCATGCAAGATGCGTTCGCATTCCCGCATCGCCAGGTCATCTTCATTGATCTGGCTGAGGTCGAACATGGCCTCATAGAGCTGTTGGGTTTGATGTTGTTGTGCGAAGGCGCGACACGCAATACAGGCGCGGGAGAGCAGGTGTACCACCGGCAGGAATTCGTGCAGGAATATCGGATCAAAGGGCTTGGCACGGGCGAGAACCAATGCACCGAATTCGGCTAACCGAAAGGCGTAGAAGTGTTGATCGGCTTGTTGAAGGGTGAACTGTTCAGGCGCGTCGCCCTGTCGGTAACGATTTGCGATGGATTCGAACGCATTGCACCAATCCGGATGTCGTGGCAATTGTTTTGGCACATGTACCGGCAGTAAATGATAATCGCGGTCGGCATCGAGAATTCCGCCCATGGCGCAACTGAGTTTGCGCACGTATTGCGGCAGCGCCTGCTGCAGCATCAGTTCGAGGTTCGTGCTGGATCCACTGGCCAAGGCCAACTCCAGAAGAACCTCGCTGTAGAACGCTGATTCCGAACTGAACTCTTTGTTTCTGGTCATCAGGGGGAGCCGTCCGTGTGAGTAAGGGACTGAATTCTGTCGTTGGTCAATCAACACGTTTGTCCGTCGAGTATGTTTCAATCCAATTCGTCTGTCAAGCGGGGCACCGGTTATTGATTGGGCGGGGCTTCGTAGGTCAGGCATTCCTGCCTGACCTTTGAGCGGTGCTTGGTTTTCTGGTGTGCGTTGGCCAAAAGGGTCGCGTGGATCACGCGCCAGTCAGCACCGATCGCGGTGTTGCGCGGGCCGGTGCGGACATGAGTCCAGCCCCGTCCCGCGCGCCTTGCGCTCGGCCCCGCCTGACGCGCTCCCACGCGAGAAGCGCTTTG